>VGCQ01000137.1 GCA_016870055.1 Alphaproteobacteria bacterium
CGGCCCGATGCTATGCTGCTGCCGCTCGGCGGGAGAGATTGCATGAAGCGACGCACGGCGCTGTTGGGCTCCTTGGCGGCAGCCACCGCATCGGCCGACCTGCCGGCGGCTCGCGCCGCCGACCAGCCGGTCGACCTGCAGCTCGTGCTGGCGGTCGACGTGTCGCGCTCGATCGACGAGGTCGAGGCCGAGCTGCAGCGGCGCGGCTACATTGAGGCGCTGACCAACGAGCGGGTGATCGACGCCATCCTGTCCGGCGAGCATCGCCGCATCGCCGTCTGCTACACCGAGTGGGCCGGCACCCACTACCAGGTCGTGGTGATCGACTGGACGCTGATCGACAGCGCCACCGCGGCACGACGCTTCACCGAGAAGCTTGCCGAGGCACCACGTACATCCCATAGCTGGACAGCGGTCGGCGCCGCGCTTGCCCATGCCGGCCTGCGCTTCGACAGGTCGGGATTCGCCGCCAAGCGACGGGTGATCGACATCTCGGGCGACGGGCGCACCAACGACGGGCCGCCGGCCGAGATCGTGCGCGACAGGCTGGTGACGCAAGGCATCGTCATCAACGGCCTGCCGGTGATGATGAACCGCAGCAACTTCGGCTGGCCGCCCGACCTCACGCTCGACAAGTACTACGAGGAAAGCGTGATCGGTGGCTCCGGCTCGTTCATGATCGTGGCCGACAATTTCGAGCATTTCGGCCGCGCCGTGCGCACCAAGCTGGTGCGCGAGATCTCCGGCGCAGACGTCACGACGCCAACACCTGCTTGAGCCGCTCGAACGGCGCGCCATCGCGCGTGAGCTGAACGGGCATGCCGAGATGGCCGAGCGGATAGCGGAAGATGTTGGCCTCGGGCAGCCGCCAGCGCCGCGCCACCGCCAGGCCGTCGTCATAAGGCACCCAACGGTCGGTCTCGCCCAGCACCGAGACGATATGCGACGCCGGCACCGCCGGTTGCTCGGTCGGGTCGATCAGGCCGGAGAGCCGTGTCAGCGCTGCGCGCGACCAGCCGGCGCGGCCGAGCGCGGCGTCGAGGCCGAGCGTCGCGGCGAGTGCGCCGCCCAGCGTCACCGCTTCGATGCGACCGGAGTGGCAGATCAGCAGGACGGCGTCGGGCCGCGCGTCGGGCGGCCAGAGATGGCAACGGCTCGCGACCTGCTGGGCGACGAACGACGTCATTGAAATCCCGGCAAGCGCCACCTTGCCGCCCCAACGGTCGCGCGCCCAAGCCGTCAACAGCGCCGATTCGATCGCCTGGCCGGAGATCAGGTCGATCGAGCTGGTCGGTCCCGCCGCGAAGAACGGCTCGCCGCCATAGCGTCCCGGCATGGCGCGCAGCCCGTGGTAGGGCGAGACCGGCTCGATGACGCGCCAGCCCATCTCGGCCAGCCGGGTGCCGGGATCGCGCGCGATCGACCAGAGGTCGAATTCCAGGCAAAGGCCGCTGCCCGTCACCAGGCTGGCCACGGCCGGCCGATCGGCCGGCTCGATCACGCGGGCATAGAGCAGCTCGCTGCCGGAGCGGCCGCGCAGGCGCGACGCCGGCGTCGGCGCGCGGAGCCAGTATTCGCGCAGACCATCCCTCGCGAAGGCGTGGGAGATCGACACCGCGCCGGCATCGATCGTCGCCTCGTAAAGACCGTCGGGCCGCACGAAGGCTTCGGCGAAGTCGCGGTCGACGTCGGCCGGCCGGTCGATCTGCCAGCGCGCCATCGGCGGGCGCTCGGGAAACAGCAGCGGATAGAAGGCGGCGCGGGTGGCGAGGTGCCGCGTCGCCGCGGCGCGGCGCTGGCGATCGAGCAAGAGGAGGCGGTCCTGTCGCCGTTCGCCGCCGAACAGCGATTCGTCCCAGGCCGCGCGGGCGGCATCGGCTGTCGCCTGGCGGGCGGCGTGGCGCGCCAGGATGCGGCGGACAAGGGAGTCGGACCACAGGGCGCCCGGCGGTCTACCGACCTCGTCGCGAAACCACGCCACATCGTCGCCTGCGGCATTGGCCGCCGCCCACAGGCGCGACAGCGGCAGGTACCAGCGCCGAATGCCGAACAGGCCGGCCTGGTCGACCCATGGCCTGGCCAGCAGCGCCCCCAACGGCGAGCGAAACAGGACGTCCATGACACGCTCCCGTGGCGGCGATTTCGCTTGGCCGCGCGACATGCTTGGCAGCATCATCGTCAATCACTACATCATTCGGCAACAGAGACCTCACGATGCTCGCCAACGACCCTGTCACCCAAGCACGAATCGACCTGACGACGGCCCTGCGCGCGGCGGTGCGCCATGGGCTGAACGAAGGAGTGTGCAATCATTTCAGCATGGTCGTGCCGGGCCGCGAGGAGTTGTTCCTGGTCAACCCGCAGGGTCTGCACTGGTCGGAGATCACGCCCGGCGACCTGGTGATGGCCGACGGCGAAGGCAACGTGGTCGAGGGCAAGCACCGCGTCGAGGCGACGGCCTTCTACATCCATGCCCGCATCCATGCCGGCAACCCTCGCGCCAAGGTCGTGCTGCACACCCACATGCCCTACGCCACGGCGCTGGCCTCGATCCGCGACGGTCGAATCGAGATGTGCACCCAGAACGCCTTCCGCTACTGGAACCGTGTCGCCTACGACGAGGACTATGGCGGCGTGGCGCTGTCCAACGACGAAGGCGACCGCATGTGCCGCGCCATGGGCGACAAGGACGTGCTGGTGCTGCGCACCCACGGCGTGATCGTGGCTGGCCCGACCGTGGCCAAGGCCTACGATGACCTCTACTACCTCGAACGCACCGCCATGGTGCAGGTGCTGGCGATGCAGACCGGCCGGCCGCTGGCCCAGATCGACGTCGCCACGGTCGCGCAGGCTGCCGGCCAGATCGCCGCCGACACCGAGCAGGCGGCCCTGCATTTCGAATCGCTGAAGCGGCTGCTCGACCGTGACGAACCAGGTTGGCGGCGGCTCTCGACCTAGGAGCACGACCATGCGCCTCGCCGTTCTTGCCATCGCCGTGCTCGCCGCCGCCACCGCACAAGCGGCCGCGCAAAGCGACGGCGTGCCGGCCGGGCCCAAGGTCGGCGAGTTCGAGATCAAGGCCTATCAGAAGATTCCCAAGGCCAAGTCTGCCGTGCAGCTCACCTCCGACACCCATCTGTCGCGTGAGTTGCGCCGGCAGGTCATGATCCGCCTGTCGCAGCGCGGCAACGAGGTCGGCTTCAGCGGCGGCAACGTCATGCGCATGGACGTCACCTACTTCGACTTGAACAGCGGCGGCCAGAGCGGCGGCGGCACGATCGGCGGCCAGCCGTCCTATGCCGAGCCGGGCGCCAACCCGCGCATGGAGCTGCCGAGCAATCCGATCCGCCGCCGCGACACGATCTCGCCGCAGGCCAGCCCGCCGACGCTGCGCATCAACCTTACGCTCTATTCGGTTGATGGCGGCAAGGTGCTGTGGGCCGCCACCGGCTCCTGCGCCACGTCGGCCGATCGCGCCAAGGTGGCGGGCGAGGCAATCATCAACCGCATCTTCGACAATGCCGACAAGAGCCTGACCGGCGACGCCGGCTGCCCGTTCTGATCCTGCCAACCCGATCGAAGGAAAACGCCATGCCGCGGCTCGCTCCGCTCGACTTGAGCAAACTCACGCCTGACCAGAAGAAGGTGGCGGACGCCATCGTCGCCGGTCCGCGCGGCGGCCTGCGCGGACCGTTCGATCCCTGGCTGCGCAGCCCCGTCCTCGCCGACCGCGCTCAGAAGCTCGGCGAGTACTGCCGCTTCGGCAACTCGCTGCCCAAGGACCTGTCGGAGCTGGCGATCTGCCTGATCGGCCGGCACTTCAAGGCGCAATTCGAGTTCTACGCCCACGCCCGGCTGGCCGTGGAAGCCGGCCTGTCGGCGGCGATCGTCGAAGCCATTCGCACGCGCCAGACGCCGCCTTTCATGCGCGAGACCGAGAAGATCGTCTACGACTTCGTCACCGAATACCTCGCGACCAACCGCGTTGCCCGGCCCAACTACCAGCGCGCGATCGACGCTTTCGGCGAGCAGGGCGTGGTCGACCTGGTCGGCGTGTGCGGCTACTACATGCTGGTGTCGATGACGCTCAACGTCTTCGAGATGCCGCTGCCGCCGGGCGAGCCCGAGCCGCTGGCGTAAGTGGCCGATGACTTTTCTTTTCTTCCTGGCCGCAGCATCCCTGATCGCGCTGTCGCCAGGTCCGGGCATCTTCTACGTCGCAGCCCGCACTCTGGCCGACGGCCGAACAGCCGGCCTCGCCTCGAGCCTGGGAACGGGCCTAGGAGGCCTGGTGCATGTCGTTGCCGGCGCTGTCGGGGTGTCGGCCCTCGTGCTGGCCAGCGCCGAGGCCTTCATTGTCCTCAAGATCGCCGGCGCGATCTATCTCGTCTGGCTCGGCATCAAGACGATGCGCGAGGCTCGCTTTGCCATGCCGGTCGCGGCGAGCGGCGTCGGCGCCGGTAAGGCGCTCCGCGACGGCATCGTCGTCGAGGCCCTCAACCCCAAGACGGCGGCCTTCTTTCTCGCCTTCCTGCCGCAGTTCGTCGTTCCCGCCGCGGGCCCGGTGTGGCTGCAGTTCCTCGTCCTCGGCCTGATCTCGGTGGCATTGAACACCGCCGTCGACGTGGTCGTGGCGATCATGGCGGCACGGGTGCGCTCGATGGCGCTCGCGCGCCGTTCACTGCTCGATCACCTGCGCATCGGCGCTGGAATGGCGATCGCGGGTCTCGGCTTGCTGCTGTTGTTCGCGCGCCGACCGGCGACGACGTAGGCGCCCCGGTCTTATTCCTCGAAGATCGCGACCGCGCGGGTCCAGCCGGCGGAGGCGCCGCGGATCTTGTGCGGGAAGCAGGCGATGGTGAAGCCGTCGCCCGGCAGCGCCTCGAGATTGTGCAGCTTCTCGAGATGGCAGTAGCCGATATGACGGCCGGCTTTGTGGCCTTCCCAGATGATCGAGGGGTCGCGGTCCTTGGCCCATTTCTGGGCGGTGAAATAGAACGGCGCATCCCAGCTCCAGGCATCGGTGCCGGTCAGGCGGATGCCGTGCTCCAGCAGGTACATGGTGGCGTCGTAGCCCATGCCGCAGCCCGAGTTGACATAGTCGTCGTTGCCGTAGCGCGAGCCCGCCCGAGTGTTGACCACGACGATCTCGAGCGGTGCCAGCTCGTGGCCGATGCGCGCCAGCTCGGCCTCGACTTCACGCGCGGTGATGACGTGGCCATCGAGCTTGTCGCGGAAGTCGAGCTTCACACCCGGCTGGAAGCACCATTCCAGCGGCACCTCGTCGATGGTGATGGCGCGCTCGCCCTTGTTCATCGTCGGATGGAAGTGATAGGGCGCGTCGAGATGCGTGCCGTTGTGCGTCGACAGGTTGACGTTCTCGACCGCCCAGCCCTGCCCGTCCGGCAGGTCCTCCTTCTTCAGTCCGGGAAAGAACCCGGCGATCTGGCCCGCCGTGTCGGCGTGCTTGTGGTACTGGATCTTGGGCCCGAACGGCGCGGGATCGGAGATGACGTCGTTCTCGAGATAGATCGACAGATCGACAAAGCGGCGCGGCACGCGGACCTCCCTAGCACAGCGGCATGGCCGTTGTATCGCGGACCGGCCTTCGAGGCTACGCTCGGCGGCAAAGGACCGGCTGCATGACCAAAACTCCGCTGCTGCTCGTACCCGGCATGATCTGCTCGCCGCGGCTGTTCACCTCCCAGGTGGCGGCGCTTGCCGATCAGGCCGACATCGTGGTGCCGGACTGGCGGGGTGCCCCCTTGTCGATCTGGCAGAGCTGGCGAAGTGCCGCGCAATGGGTGCTCGACCAGATGCCGGAGCCGAAATTCGCACTGGCCGGCCTGTCGCTGGGCGGCATGCTGGCGGTCGAGATCATGCTGCTGGCGCCCGAGCGGGTGACCAGGCTGGCGCTGCTCGACACCGGCATGCGCAGCCAGAGCGAGACCGAGCGCGCGATCCGCCGCGCCCGCATCCGACTGGCCGACGAGGGCCGCTTCGACCTGGTGCTGGGGCTGCAGATGGCGCGCTTCATCCCGGCCTATCGCCTGCCCGACAAGGCGCTGGTCGATGAGGTGATGGCGATGTGCGGCGAGATCGGCGTCGAGATCTACAAACGTCAGGAGGAGCTGGCGGCGATCCGCGCCGATCGCCGGCCCGATCTGCCGAACATCCGATGCCCGACGATCGTGGTGTGCGGCCGCGACGATGCCGCGACGCCGCTCTTCCTGTCGGAGGAAATGGCCGCCGCCATTCCCGGCGCCGAGCTGGTCGTCGTCGAGCAATGCGGGCATCTCGTCACCATAGAGAAACCCGACGAGACCAACGCGATCTTGAAGAGGTGGCTCATCGGACCGCGGACCTCGAGCTCCGCATCATGAGTCATGAGCGGACCTGGAGGTCCGCGGTCCGTTCGAGCATTTCCGAGCCGTATGGACAACCTGCTGAAAGCTCACATCTAGCCGACAACCTTCTTCTGGCGCAGCACGGCGATCGCCGCGGCATCGAGCCCGGCGAGCGTCGCCAGCACCCGGTCGGTATGTTCGCCCAGCGCCGGCGGCGGGCGCGTGTCGTCGACCGGCGTGTCCGAGAAGCGATAGTTCGAGCCGATGATCGGCACCTCGCCCGCCTTGCTGTGCTGGTAGGTCTTGAGCATGCCGCGGCGGCGGACTTCGGGTTCGTCGAGCGCCTCCTTCATGGTGCGGATGGGACCGGCCGGCAGGTGGCGCAGCTTGTGCGCCCAGTTCTCCTTGGTGTCGGTCTCGAGCACGCCCTCCATCAGCCGGGTGAGTTCGGCCTTGTTGGCGACGCGGTCGGCGAGCTGGGCGAAGCGCGGATCGGTCGCCCATTCGGGATGGCCGAGCGCCTTGCAGGTGTCGGCGAACAGCTTCTGGTTGGCGACCGCCATGTAGATCTTGCCGTTCTTGGTCTGGAACGAGTTGTTGGGCGCCGACGCGAAATGGCCATTGCCGGCCCGCCGCGGCTGCTCGCCGCCGATCAGGTAGTAGGAGCCCATGTTGCCGAGACTGACGAGTGCGGTGTCGTAGAGCGCGAGGTCGATGTGCTGGCCCTTGCCGGTGCCGGTCCGGGCGAACAGCGCGACGTTGATCGCCGCCACCGAGTGGATCGCCGTCATGGTGTCGACGATGGCGATGGCATGCCGCAGGCCCTCGCCGTCGGCCTCGCCGTTGACGCTCATCATGCCCGATTCGGCCTGCAGGACGGGATCGTAGCCCGGCCGATCGGACAGCGGACCGGTCTGGCCGTAGGCCGAGATCGACAGACAGATCAGCCGCGGATACTTCTCGCCGATGCTCTTGTAGTCGAGGCCGTAGCGCTTGAGCACGCCCGGCCGGAAGTTCTCGACCATGACGTCGGCCTGGGCGAGCAGCTTGTGCACCACCGCCTGGCCCTCGGGCTTGGTGAAGTCGAGCGCCACGCTCTTCTTGCCGCGATTGAAGGTCATGAAGAAATGGCTTTCGCCCGCCGCGCGCGGTCCCGCGCCCTTGCGCGTGTCGTCGCCGCCATCGGGGTTCTCGATCTTGATCACCTCGGCGCCCATGTCCGACAGGATCTGGGTGCACATGGGCCCGGCGATGACGCGGGAGAAATCGACGACGCGAATGCCTTCGAGCGGCGGACGACCTGATGTGGACATGCCGAAAGTTAGGGCTGCCTGCGCCGCGCTGTCCATGCGTGCGGTTTCCTCTAGACTACGATGCCATGAGCCGATTTCGCATGCCGCTGTCTCGCCGCACCGTCCTCGCACTGCCCGCGCTGGCCGCCCTGCCGGCTGTGGCGCAGGCCGACTATCCGACCAAGACCATCCGCATCATCGTGCCGTTCGCGCCGGGCGGCTCGGGCGACATCACCTCGCGGCTGATCGCCAAGTACATCGAGGACAAGACCGGCCAGCCCTTCGTGGTCGAGAACAAGCCCGGCGCCAACGGCATCGTCGGTGCGCTGGCGGCCAAGGCGGCGGCGCCCGACGGCTACACGCTGATGCTCGCCACCACCTCGACCAACGCCGCCAATGTCCACATGTACAAGAACCCGGGCTACGACCCCGAGAAGGACTTCCAGGTGGTGGGCGTGATCGGCTCGAGCGGCGCCTTCCTGGTGGTGCCGGCCGACAGCCCGCACAAGACGCTCGCCGACCTTCTCGCCTACGCCAAGGCCCATCCGGCCAAGCTCAATTTCGGCTTCTTCAACGCCAGCTCGCAGGTTCCGGCCGAGGTGCTGGGCCAGCACGCCGGCGTGCAATGGCAGGCCGTGGCCTACAAGGCGATCGGCAACGCCTGGAACGATCTCTATGCCGGCAACATCCAGTTCATGTTCGTCGACCTCACGGCCGGCCGCGGCCAGGTGGTGGCGGGCAAGGCCCGGCCGCTCGCCCTCACCCTGCCGCAGCGCAGCCCGCTCTATCCCGACCTGCCGACGCTCGCCGAGAGCTTCCCCGGCTTTACCACCACCGGCTTCCTTGCCATCGCGGTGCCCAAGGCCACGCCGCGGCCGGTCCAGGAGCGGCTGAACGCCCTGATCAACGAGGCGATCGCCTCGCCCGACATCCAGAACCGGCTGGTCAACGAATTCGCGCTGACCGCCCGGCCGCTCTCCCTCGAGCAGTGCGCGGCTCAGGATCGCGAGGAGCGCGCCAAGTGGGCCGAATACGTCAAAGTCGCCAAGATCGAGCCGCAGTGACGCTGCCGGCCACGACAGACTGGCCAGCTCTGCGGTTTTTCCTCGCCGCTTGTCCGTTTCCGCTTGATCGCGCCGCATAAATCGCCATTTTCGAACAAAGACCATGCTGCTCATCCGCCGTTCCGCCCGAGCCGCCAACGCCGTACGAAACATGTCGCCCGGCGAGGAACTGTTCGTCGCTTCGGTGGTGTTCTGCATGCTTCTTGCGGCGTTCGGTGACGCCGGCAATCCGACGGTGCTCGATGCACTTGGTTTTGAGTTCCTGATCGCCGATCTCGGCGGCGAGATGTCGCTGCTGGCGGTCGGCCACTGGCATCTGATCGAGTTCCTGCTGGGCGGCGCCATCCTCGCGGGCGTCATCACAGCCTTGCAGATCCTAGCGGCCGCCTTCTTGCGCTCGCTCAGCCCGGCGGCCAGCCGGGGCATCGACAAAGTTCCCATCCAACCCTGACGGAAAGCTGATCTCGCCGACCTGCGCCCGACATGGCGCCGGTCGATCTTGTTCGTCTTTGGTTGGAGTCCAACATGGAAATGGAGCTGTTTTCGGCCGCGTTCTTCTCGGCCTTGTTCGCCATCATTCTGATCGACCTGGTGTTGGCCGGCGACAATGCGCTGGTCATCGGCCTGGTTGCCCGCAATCTGCCCAAGCACCTGCAGCGCAAGGTGATTTTCTGGGGCACTTTTGGCGCCATCGCCATCCGGGTCGTCATGACCTTGATGGTGGTGTGGATCCTGAAAGTGCCAGGCTTCATGCTGGCCGGCGGCATTGCGCTGGTATGGATCGCCTACAAGCTCTTGTCGCCGCAATCGGATGCCGGCGCAGCCCACGCCGCCGCCGCGCCGGCGGCGTCCTTCGCCGGCGCCATCCGCACCATCGTGATCGCCGATGCCGTCATGGGCATCGACAACGTGCTCGGGATCGGCGGCGCCGCTCACGGCAGCGTGCTGCTGATCGTGCTGGGCCTGGCGATCAGCGTGCCGATCGTGGTGTGGGGCAGCCAGCTCGTCATCAAGCTGGTCGACCGCTACCCGTCGGTCATCCTGCTGGGCGGCGCCGTGCTGGCGTGGACCGGCTACTCGATGATCGTGCGCGAGCCGTTGGTGACGCCGTGGTTCGCCGAACACACCTCGGCCAAGCTGCTGATCGCCGTCCTGGTCTTCGCCATCGCGCTCGCGCCGTGGTTCACCGCACGCCTGCCGGCGCAGCTGCAGGCACTCGTCGTGTTGCTGCCGGCCGTCATGGTCTGGATGCTCGCCTTCGAGGTCGCCGCCTCGGTCTGGCAGGTGCGGGTCGACTACCTGCTGGCCACGACCACGGGCGAATACCTGCTCGAGGGCGTGCGCTGGCTGGGCTGGCTGCCGCTGGCCGCCGGCCTGTTGTGGCTGCGCGAGCGGTCGACGCGCCGCAACCGCCGGCTGGCCGGCGGCTGAGTCCTACTCTGCCGCTGCCTCGACCAAGTTGGGGTCGCTGGCGACCGTCGCTTTCTTCTCGGCGCCCCACAGCTTGCGGGTCGCCTTGAAGCGCGACATCAGGAAGTCGCCGGACATGACCGGATCGTACTTCGCCTCGGCGTCACTGACGCCGAGGTCGCGCGGGTCGACCACGGTGCGGAAGTTGGGGTTGCAGAACAGCGGCATCGAATAGCGCGGCATATCGCGCAGATGCACGACACGGTGGACCGTCGCCTGGAAGCGGCCGTTGGTCCACCGCTTCATCAGCTCGCCGACATTGATCACGAAGCTGCCGCGCAACGGCGTCGCCGCCATCCATCGGCCATCCTTGCCCATGATTTCCAGACCGCCCAGCATGTCCTGCCACAGGATGGTGACGATGCCATGGTCGGTGTGCGGTCCCGACGCCTGGTCGGATACGTGCAAGCCGGCATTGCCGAGATAGTGGTTGATCACCATGTCGGCCACCGGCTTGGTGAAATGCCGGGTGAAGAAGTCATCGGGTTTGCTGAGATAGAGCGCGAAGCCCTCGAGGATCTTCATGCCGAGCTTGTAGGTCTCGAGGTAGTAGGACTCGATGGCGTCCCGGAAGCCCGGCATGTCGGGCCAGTTGTTCGGCGCATAGAACGGCGTGCCGGCCTTGACCTCGGGATCGTCGGCGGCCACGGGGAAGCCCAGGTCGAAGCTGTCCTTGGCGTTCGTCTTGCCGTTGCGGTGCACGCTGTCCCAGATGTCGCGGTAGCCGCGGTTGTTGCTGTCAGCCTTGGTCCTGAGGCGCTCGGCCTCGGGCAGGGCGAAGAAGCGATCGGCTGTGGCAACGGCGCGCTCGATCATCTCGATCGGCACGTTGTGATTCACGGCGTAGAAGAAGCCGATATCGTCGCAGGCCGCGCCGATCTTGGCGGCGACCGCTTTCTTGGCCGCCGGATCACCGGTGTAGAGGTCGCCGATGTCGATCACCGGGATTCCTGCCGGCATCGCTTGAGCCCTTTCCGATGCGGGAACGGAGAGACCTGCCGCCATGTCCGCCTCCTCGATCGTCGATGCGCGCGGCTA
>VGCQ01000138.1 GCA_016870055.1 Alphaproteobacteria bacterium
GCAGCACCAGCGGCAGCAGCAGCGCCCATTGCAGCCATCCGCTGCCGGGGAAGCGGCAGGAAGTCACCAGCCATGCTGTTCCGGTGCCGATCAAGGTCGTTCCGACACCCACGCCGAGCAGGAGGACCAGCGTGTTGACGAAGATCGCGGCGAGCTGGGTATCGGCGAGGTGGCGCCACAGTTCGCCTTGCGGCGTCAGCAGACTTGCGGCCAGGCCGAACAGCGGCAGGGCGACCAAGCCTGCGACCAGCAGCGTGCCCAGGCGCCAGATCACGGGGAATACTCCGCGCTCCGACAAGCGCACGGCAAAAAAAAGCGCATGCCATCGGGCTGCGATGGCATGCGCCAAAACGAAAGCACGAAGTCCCCGTTACTTCTTTTCCGCGGCAGCTTCCTCGGCAGGGGCCGGTTCTGCGGCGGCCTCGCCTTCGGCGGCGGGCTTGGCTTCGAACAAGGCGGCCGCTTGCTCGGCGGCGCGGCGAGCGGCTTCGGCCGCCTCCAATGCCGCGCGCTCGGTCTCGGCGACCAGCGTGCCGCCCTTGGCGAGAAACTCGGCCTCGTCCGGCGAGCGTGCGACCAGAGCGGTGATCTCGACCGTGACCTCCGGATGAAGGTGGATCTTGATCTTGTGGGCGCCCAGCGCCTTGATCGGCTTGTCGAGCTCGACTTGGCCGCGCTGCAGCCTGACACCGGCCCCGACCGAAGCATCGGCGATGTCGCGCGACGTCACCGAGCCGTAGAGCTGCAAAGCCTCGGAGGCCTGACGGACCAGCGTGACCTTGAGGTCGCCCATCTTGGCGGCCACCGCCTCGGCGTCCTTACGGCGCTCGAGGTTCTGGGCTTCCAGCGTCTTACGCTGCGATTCGAAGTAGGCGATGTTGTCCTTGGTGGCGCGTAGCGCCTTCTTCTGCGGCAGCAGGAAGTTACGGGCGAAGCCGGGCTTCACCCTCACCACGTCGCCCATCTGTCCGAGCTTGGGCACGCGCTCCAGCAGGATGACGTTCATCGGCATGACAGCGTCCTCCCTCTAGGCGATGAGATAGGGCAGGAGCGCCAGGAAGCGGGCGCGCTTGATCGCTTGAGCGAGCTCGCGCTGCTTCTTGGACGACACCGCCGAGATACGGCTGGGCACGATCTTGCCGCGCTCCGACACGAAGCGCTGCAGCAGCCGCACATCCTTGTAGTCGATCTTGGGTGCATTGGCGCCGGAGAACGGGCAGCTCTTGCGGCGGCGCGTGAAGGGACGACGTTGCGCGCTCATTCTTCTTCTCCCGCACCACCCATCGATACGCCGTCATCGCCGAACCGCGGCCGCTCGCGGCGCGGCGGGCGGTCACCCCAACGATCGCCGCGATCGCCGCCCGGCCGGTCGGCCTTGTCGGCGCCGCGCTGCATGATCGCCGACGGGCCTTCTTCCAGCTCGTCGACGCGCACCGTCAGGAAACGGATGATGTCTTCATTGATCGACATCGTGCGCTCGAGCTCCTTCACCGCGGCCGGCGGGGCGTCGAGATTGAGCAGGGTATAGTGGCCCTTGCGGTTCTTCTTGATGCTGTAGGTCAGGGACCGCAGACCCCAATATTCCTTCTTGGAGACGGTGCCGCCCAGCCCGGTGACCAGTTCGGCGAACTGGTTGGTCAGCGCCTCCACCTGCTTCGCCGGAACATCCTGACGCGCAATGAAGACATTCTCGTAGAGTGCCATGAAACGATCGGCTCCTTATGGCTGTTAGTGACCCGGCGTTCGTCGCGCCCGCCCTGCCGATGGCAGGAGGTCGACCGGCAACCGCCCGGATCTAGCCGGCCCTTCGCCCCCAAGGGCTCGAGTCGGCAAGGAGATCGGGGCCGATTTAGGCCCCGAGGAGCGGCGGTTATACAGGCAAATGCCTGAAAATCAAGGTGTTCCGGCCGCGCCCTGGCTGAGTTATGGAAGAGCCGCGTCGCGCCGAGATTTTAGGGGGGAAACCGGCCCATGAGTTGCGCTTTTGTCTTTCCGGGGCAGGGTTCCCAGGCGGTCGGCATGGGGGTCGACCTCGCCGCAGCGTTTGCCACGGCCCGTGACGTCTTCCAGGAGGTCGACGAAGCGCTGAAGCAGAATCTGTCGAAGTTGATGCGCGAAGGGCCCGAATCGGAGCTTGTTCTTACGGAAAACGCCCAGCCGGCGTTGATGGCCGTCAGCCTTGCCGTCGTGCGGATCCTCGAAAAAGACGGGGGCAAGTCGCTGAGCAACCTTGCCAGCCATGTCGCCGGCCACTCGCTGGGCGAATACTCGGCCCTCGCAGCAGCCGGCGGACTCGAACTTGCAGACACTGCGCGACTTCTCAAGCTGCGCGGCCAGTCGATGCAAAAGGCGGTCCCGGTCGGAGTCGGTGCCATGGCCGCCCTGCTCGGCATCGAGTTGGAGCCGGCTCAGGAGGCTTGCCGAGAGGCCGCGCAGGGCGAGGTGGTCGCCGTCGCCAACGACAATGGCGGCGGTCAGGTCGTCGTGAGCGGCCACAAGGCTGCGGTCGAGCGCGCCATCGAGACGGCCAAGCCGCGCGGCGCCAAGCGTGGGATGCTCCTGCCAGTCAGCGCACCCTTCCATTGTCCGTTGATGCAACCCGCCGCCGACGCCATGGACAAGGCGTTGCAGGCAGTGAACTTGTCGACGCCGCGCGTGCCACTGGTCGCCAACGTGCTGGCGGTGGAAATCACCGCGCCCGACGCCATCAAGCAGCGGCTGGTCGAGCAGGTCACCGGTCTGGTGCGCTGGCGCGAGAGCGTGCAGTACATGAAGGCGCAGGGTGTCGGCACCCTGGTCGAATGCGGTTCGGGCAAGGTCCTGTCGGGGCTGGTCAAGCGCATCGACAAGGACATCGCCGGCATTGCCCTGAACACGCCGGCCGATATCGAAGCATTTTTGAAGACGGCCTGAGCAGGAGACGCAATGTTCGACCTCACTGGCAAAGCAGCGTTGGTCACCGGCGCTTCGGGCGGCATCGGCGGCGCCATTGCTCGGGCGCTGCACCGGCAGGGCGCCGTCGTGACCTTGTCGGGCACCCGCATCGATGCCCTCGAGCAACTCAAGGCGGCGATGGGCGAGCGGACCCACGCGATCGCGGCGCGCATGGACGATGCTGCCGACATCGACCGCCTGGCCAAGGAGGCCGAGGCGGCGATGGGCAAGATCGACATTCTGGTCAACAACGCCGGCATCACGCGCGACAACCTGTCGATGCGCATGAAGGACGAGGAATGGGAGAAGGTGCTGCAGGTGAACCTCACCGGCACCTTTCGCCTGGCGCGCGCGGCCATGCGCGGCATGATGCGCCGCCGCTTCGGTCGGATGATCAACATCACGTCGGTGGTCGGCGTCACCGGCAATCCCGGCCAGGTCAACTATGCCGCCGCCAAGGCCGGCCTGATCGGCATGTCCAAGTCGCTGGCCCAGGAGCTCGCGTCGCGCGCCATCACGGTCAACTGCATCGCCCCGGGCATGATCGCCACGCCGATGACCGACGCCCTCACCGAGGACCAGAGGCGAAGCATCCTCGCCCGCGTGCCGGCCGACCGGCTGGGCACGCCCGAGGAGGTCGCCGCGGGCGTCGTCTACCTGGCCAGCGACGAGGCGGCTTATGTCACGGGCCAGACCCTGCACATCAATGGCGGGATGGCGATGATCTGAGAGAACAGGCCACAAGTGCCTGATTCTGTGGGCTTTTCGACGCTAGCCAATGCCCGGGGGGCTATGTATAAGAGCCGGAATTCGCTAGTCCCCCTGGGCGAGCTTTAAGACCTGAAGAGACCTGAAGAGACCTGAAGAGACGGGAAGGACAAGACAATGAGCGTCATTGCCGAGCGCGTTAAGAAGATCGTCGTGGAGCATCTGGGCGTCGAAGCCGCGCAGGTGAAGGAAGACGCCAAGTTCATCGACGACCTGGGCGCCGACAGTCTCGACACCGTCGAGTTGGTGATGGCGTTCGAGGAAGAGTTCGGCATCGAAATTCCCGACGATGCTGCCGAGAAGATCCAGACGGTCGGCGACGCCATCGGCTTCATCAAGAGCAACGCGAAGTCCTGACCGTCTCGCGCCGCAAGGACGACGGACGATGAGGCGAGTGGTCGTAACCGGGATGGGGATGGTGACGCCGTTGGGCGACGGCGTCGACACCAACTGGCGACGCCTGATGGCCGCAGAGTCCGGCATCCGGTCGATCCAGGCGTTCGATACGTCGGACCTTGCCACGAAGATCGCCGGCGAAGTGCCGGTGGGCGACAAGGCCAACGGTCATTTCAACGCCGACACCTACGTGCTGCCCAAGGACCAGCGCAAGCTCGACCGGTTCCTGCTGTTCGGCATCGCAGCGGCCGACCAGGCGGTCGAGGATTCGGGCTGGAAGCCGCAGGACGACGAAAGCCGCAACCGCACCGGCGTCATGATCGGCGCGGGCATCGGCGGCTTGCAGACGATCTACGAGACGTCGCTCATCCTGAAGGAACGCGGCCCGCGCCGCGTCAGCCCGTTCTTCATTCCGTCGGCGCTGATCAACCTTGCCTCCGGCCAGGTCTCCATCAAGCACGGCTTCAAAGGACCGAACCACTCGGTGGTGACGGCTTGTGCCACAGGCGCCCACGCTCTGGGCGATGCGGCGCGGCTGATCCAGCTCGACGATGCCGACGTCATGGTGGCGGGCGGTGCCGAGGCCGCGATCTGCCGCATCGGCATCGCCGGCTTCAACGCCTGCAAGGCGCTGTCGACCGACTTCAACGATACGCCGACCCAGGCGTCGCGTCCGTGGGACAAGCGGCGCGATGGTTTCGTGATGGGCGAGGGTGCCGGCTGCGTCGTGCTCGAGGAGTACGAGCACGCCAAGAAGCGCGGCGCCAAGGTCTACGCCGAAGTCCTGGGCTACGGCCTGTCGGGCGACGCCTACCACATCACCGCGCCGTCGGAAGACGGCGACGGCGCCAGACGCGCCATGGAGGCGGCGCTCAAGCGCGCCAAGCTCAACGCCGATCAGATCGACTATGTGAACGCCCATGGAACCTCGACCATGGCCGACGGGATCGAGCTCGGCGCCGTGAAGAAGACCTTCGGCGAAGCCGCCTACAAGCTCTCGATGTCTTCCACCAAGTCGGCGACCGGCCATCTGCTGGGCGCGGCGGGTGCGATCGAGGCCATCTACGCCATCAAGTCGATCACCGAGCAGGCCGTGCCGCCGACACTCAATCTCGACGAGCCCGACGAAGGCTGCGACATCGATCTGGTCCCCAAGCAGGCCAAGCAGCGCAAGGTTCGTTACGCCCTCAGCAACTCGTTCGGCTTCGGCGGCACCAACGCTTCGTTGATCTTCGGCCCCGTCTGACCGTCGGAGCTGGGCGTGCTCAGCTATTTCCGCTGGGTGCTGTTCTTCATCACCCTGTTTGCCACCCTGATGGGCGGCGCGCTGTGGCTGGGCGGCACATTGCTGAGCGCGCCGGGGCCGCTCGACAAGACCAAGAACATCGTCATTCCGCGCGGCGCCGGCCCGCAGACCATGGCCACCATCCTTCGCGAGGAAGGCGTCATCGACCATCCGCGGCTGTTCCGCATCGCCGTGATGATCGACCCGACTCCCAAGCCGATCAAAGCCGGCGAGTACGAGATCCCGGCACATGTCTCGATGTGGGCGCTGCTCGAGCTGCTGCAGTCGGGCAAGCAGGTGCAGCGGCGCCTCACCGTGCCCGAAGGCATGACGACCGCCGAGGTCGTCGATCTGGTGCGCAAGACCGAGGCGCTGGCTGGCGAGATCACCCTCGACCTGAAGGAAGGCGACTTGCTGCCGGAAACCTACTTCTACTCGCGCGACGACACGCGTGACGGCCTGCTGCTGCGCATGAAGGAGGCGATGGACAAGACGCTCGACGAGGCCTGGCGCAAGCGCGCGGCCGGACTGCCGCTCGCCAATCGACGCGAGGCTCTCACGCTGGCGTCGATCGTCGAGAAGGAGACGGCGGTTCCCGCCGAGCGCGCCAAGGTGGCGGCGGTCTACATCAACCGGCTGCGCCGCAAAATGAAGTTGGAGAGCGATCCGACCACGATTTACGGCCTGACGCGAGGCAAGACGCCGTTCAACCGCGAACTGACGCGGGCCGATCTGCAGTCCAACACGCCGTACAACACCTACGTGATCGCCGGCCTGCCGCCGGGACCGATCTGCAATCCGGGCCGCGCAGCAATCATCGCGGCGACCAATCCGGCGCGCGACCGGTCGCTCTATTTCGTGGCCGACGGGCAGGGCGGCCATGCCTTCGCCCCGACCCTGGCGGAGCACAATCGCAACGTCGAGCGTTGGCGTCAGATCCAGCGCGAGCGTCAGGAGCAACAGCAGACACCGCAGGCGCCGGCAGCGGCGCCAGGATCGCCCTCGCCGCCGCCGGGCCAGCAACCGGGCCAGCAACCGGGCCGGCCCGCTGCGCGACCGTGAACCATGCCCGCCGTCCTCCTGGCTCTGCTGGTTCTCGCCATCGTAGCGCTCGGCATCGCCTGGTTCCTGCGCGCCAATCCGTCATCCATAGCGCGCGGTCTGCGCATCGTTCTTGTCGGCCTGGGAGCCGCCGGCATCGGCGGGTTGCTGGTGCTGGGCATGCGCTTTCTGCCCAGCCTGTTGCCAGAGCTGCTCGGCCTTGCGGGGCTGGTTGCCACGGCGTTGATCGCGCGCGGCTTGCGCCGACGGCCGTCGGGCGGTTTTAGTTCGCCGGGCGCAGGCCAACGCACCGAAGTGCGGACCGCCTTCTTCCAGGCGTGGATCGATCACGATACCGGTGACGTCGGGGGCAGCATTCTGAGCGGTCGCTTCGCCGGCCGGACGCTGGCGGATCTCGGCGACGACGAACTGCTCGATCTCCACGAGGAATGCGCCGCCGACGGCGATTCGCGCCGCGTCCTCGAATCCTATCTCGACCGGCGACTGGGCGCCGATTGGCGCACCGCGCGTCGACCGTCGCCGGGCGGATCGTCGCCGCGCGGGTCGCGCACCGACATGACGCGCGAGGAGGCACTGGCGGTGCTGGGGCTCGCCGAGGGCGCCACAGAGGACGACATCAAAGCCGCCCATCGTCGCCTGATCCAGCGCATGCATCCCGATGTCGGCGGCAGTGCCGATCTCGCCGCCCGCATCAACCGGGCGAAGGATGTCCTGCTTGGCGGTTGACCTTGCGGCGACTCATGCGGCGTGGCAACTACCAGCGCGTTTTCCTCCCCGGCCGCCGATTGCGCGAAGGGGAGGTGCCCGCGCAGCGGGCCACCTTCCCGGCGTCGCTGGGGAGGCCGTGCTGGGAGGTCGCTAGAGAAATGCCGCAGCGTGTCCGCAAAGCCGTCTTGCCGGTTGCCGGGTTGGGTACCCGCTTCCTGCCCGCCACCAAGGCGATGCCCAAGGAGATGCTGACCGTCGTCGACCGGCCATTGATCCAGTATGCGGTGGAAGAGTGCCTGGCGGCCGGCATCGAGGAATTCGTGTTCGTCACGGGCCGCAACAAGAGTGCGCTGGAAGATCATTTCGACGCGGCCTACGAATTGGAGGCAACTCTGGAGCAGCGCGGCAAGAAGCACGAGCTGCGGCAGACCCAGGACGCCACGATCAAGCCAGGCAACGCCATTTTTACCCGCCAGCAGAAACCGCTTGGCCTCGGCCATGCCGTTTGGTGCGCGCGCGATTGGATCGGCCGTGAGCCGTTTGCGGTGCTGCTGCCCGACGAGCTCACGATCGACACGCCGAGCTGCACGGCCCAGCTCGCCGCGGCGCATGCCGAGACCGGCGGCAATGTCGTGGCCGTGATGGACGTGCCGCGCGAGCAGACCAGGAACTACGGCATCGCCGCGGTGAAGGCCGAAAAGAACGGTCTATCCGAAGTCATCGGCCTGGTCGAGAAACCGAAGCCGGAGGCGGCTCCCTCGACTCTCGCCCTTATCGGCCGCTATGTGCTGATGCCCGACGTGTTCGACCATCTCGACAGGCACGAGACCGGCGCCGGTGGTGAGATCCAGCTCACCGACGCGATGGCCAAGATGATCGGCAAGATGCCGTTCCATACCTTGCGCTACAGCGGGCAGCGCTACGATTGCGGCAGCCGCATCGGCTTTCTCGAGGCGAACGTGGCCGTGGCGCTGCACCGCGCCGACACCAGCGCCGAGACACGGGCGCTGCTCGGCCGTCTGCTGAAGGGTTGAGACCATGCGCATCGCCATGATCGGCTCGGGCTACGTCGGCTTGGTGTCCGGCGCCTGCTTCGCGCAGTTCGGTCACGACGTCGTGTGCGTAGACAAGGATGCCGGGAAGATCGCCCGCTTGGGCAAGGGCGAGATGCCGATCTATGAACCCGGCCTCGATCGGCTGGTTGCCGACAACGTGCGGGCCGGCAGGCTGTCCTTCAGCACCGGCTTGGGCGACGCGGTCGGCAATGCAGACGCCGTGTTCATCGCAGTCGGCACGCCGGCGCGGCGCGGCGACGGCCATGCCGACCTGAGCTACGTCTACGCTGCAGCCGCCGAGGTTGCCGACGCCATCCGGCGATACACGGTGGTGGTGACCAAGTCGACGGTCCCCGTCGGTACCGGTCGCGAGGTGGCGCGCATCATCCGCGAGACCCGGCCGGCCGCCGAGTTCGACGTCTGCTCCAATCCGGAGTTCCTGCGTGAGGGTGCGGCGATCGAGGATTTCATGAAGCCCGATCGCGTCGTGATCGGCGTCGAGAGCCAACGTGCGCGCGAGGTGATGGCGGCGATCTACCGGCCGCTCAATCTCATCCAGACGCCCATGGTGTTCACCAACATCGAGACGGCCGAGGTCACCAAGTACGCCGGCAACGCCTTCCTCGCCACCAAGATCACCTTCATCAACGAAATTGCCGACCTCTGCGAGAAGGTCGGGGCCGACGTCCACGACGTGGCGCGCGGGATCGGACTGGATGGCCGGATCGGCCGCAAATTCCTGCATCCGGGCCCGGGCTACGGCGGATCGTGCTTTCCAAAGGACACGCTGGCACTCGCCTACACCGCGCGCGAGGCCAACGCACCGCAGACCATCGTCGAGCAGGTGATCGAGGTCAACAACGCGCGCAAGAAGCGGATGGCCCAAAAGATCATCGATTTCTGCGGCGGCTCGGTCAGGGGCCTGACGGTCGGCGTCCTGGGACTGACCTTCAAGGCCAACACCGACGACATGCGCGATGCACCCTCGCTCGATATCGTGCCGGCGCTTCAGGCGGCGGGAGCCAAGATCGTCGCCTTCGACCCCGAAGGCATGGCCGAGGCAGCGAAGCTCCTGAAGGACATCACGTTCGCCAAGACCGCCTACGATGCCGCTTTCGAGGCCGACGTGCTGGTCGTGATCACCGAGTGGCACGAGTTCCGTGGGCTCGATCCGCGGCGGATCAAGCAGGTCATGCGTCAGCCGCGCATCGTCGATTTGCGCAACATCTTCGACCCCGAAGAGATGCGCGGGCTCGGTTTCGCCTATGAAGGCGTCGGCCGCCCCCTGCTGCGCCCGTAACTTTTCAATCCATTGGAGTGTTCTGAATGAGCCAGGCGGCGCACAAGTTCGATCCCACCATCCTGCGCGAATACGACATCCGCGGCGTCGTCGGCCGACAGGTGCATGCCGCCGACGCGCGTGCCATCGGCCGCAGCTTCGGTTCGATCGTCCGGCGCGAGGGCGGCAAACGGGTGGCGCTGGGCTACGACGGACGCCTGAGTTCACCCGAGCTGGCGCGTGCCTGCATCGAGGGCCTGACGGCGGCCGGCGTCGATGTCGTGACGATCCGCCTGGCGGCGACGCCGATGCTCTATTTCTCGGTCTACCACCTCGACGCCGACGGCGGCATCCAGATCACCGGCTCGCACAATCCGCCGGACTACAACGGCTTCAAGATGATGCTGGGCAAGAAGTCGTTCTTCGGCGATGAGATCCAGAAGCTCGGCGCGATGGCCGGCAAAGCCGACTGGGAGAGCGGGCAAGGCAAGGTCGAGGAGAAGAACATCCTGTCGGCCTATGCCGCGCGCTTGCTGCAGGACGTCAAGCCCGGCAAGAAGCTCAAGGTCGCCTGGGATACCGGCAACGGCGCCGTCGGGGTGTCGATCCGTGCCGTCGTCGACAAGCTGCCGGGCGAGCATTTCGTGTTGAACGAGAAGGTCGACGGTACCTTCCCCGCGCATCATCCCGACCCGACCGTGCCGAAGAATCTCGAACAGCTCGTGGCCGAAGTGAAGAAGCGCGGCTGCGACCTCGGCATTGCCTTCGACGGCGACGGCGATCGCATCGGCGCAGTCGACGGGCAGGGACGCATCCTGTGGGGCGATCAACTTCTGATCCTGTGGGCGCGCGACATCCTCAAGACGAGGCCCGGCGCCACCGTCATCGCCGACGTCAAGGCAAGCCAAGTCCTGTTCGACGAGATCGCGCGCGCCGGCGGCACGCCGGTAATGTTCAAGACCGGCCATTCGCTGATCAAGGCCAAGCTCGCCGAGACCGGCGCTCCGCTCGCCGGCGAAATGAGTGGCCATATCTTCTTTGCCGACACATTCTATGGTTTCGACGATGCGTTGTACTGCGGGCTCCGGCTGCTGAACGTCGTGGCCAACGCCGACGAGAGCCTGGCCGAGATGCGCGATGGCCTGCCCCAGCCGATCAACACGCCGGAGCTGCGTTTCGACTGCCCCGACGAGCGCAAGTTCGGTGTCGTCGAAGAGGTGAAGGCGCGCCTGCAGGCGGCCCGAGCCAAGTTCTCCGACATCGACGGCGTGCGCGTCAGCACCAAGGACGGCTGGTGGCTGCTGCGCGCCTCCAACACCCAGCCCGTGCTGGTCGCCCGCTGCGAGGCCGCCGACCAGGCCGGGCTGGAGCGGCTGAAGGGCGATCTCAAGGCCGCGCTCTCGGCCAGCGGCGTCAGCCTCCCAGACGATGCGTCAGGTGGTCATCACTGATGCGGTTCTTTTTCTACGGCACGCTGCTCGACCACGACGTCATGGCGCTGGTGATCGGCCGCCGCCTGCCGCCGTCGGCCTTCGCGCCGGCTCGTCTACCCGGCCACGTCAGACGGCGGGCCAAGGGCGTCAGCTATCCGATCCTGGTGCGCGACCCCGGGGGCGAGGTGGCGGGCGTCGTGGTCGGCGGCTTGACGGCGCGCGATGTCGACCGTCTCGCGCGCTACGAAGGGCCGCGCTATCGCATCTGGT
>VGCQ01000139.1 GCA_016870055.1 Alphaproteobacteria bacterium
CATCCCGACCTCGGCCAATCAAGAGGATCATGTGTCGATGGCCGCGCATGGTGCACGCCGGCTGCTGGACATGGCCGACAATTGCCGCGTCATCGTCGGCATCGAGCTCCTGGCAGCCGCGCAGGGCTGCGACTTCCACCGCCCACTTGCGTCGAGCCCTCCGCTCGAGACGGTGCGCACGCTGCTGCGCCACCAGGTGCCGCACCTCGACGACGACCGTCATTTCAAGCCCGATCTCGAGAAGGCCGCTGCCCTGGTCGGCAGCGGCGCGCTGCTCGACGCGGTTGGG
This sequence comes from Alphaproteobacteria bacterium, assembly GCA_016870055.1. Taxonomy (GTDB): domain Bacteria; phylum Pseudomonadota; class Alphaproteobacteria; order Reyranellales; family Reyranellaceae; genus Reyranella. The sequence goes on from VGCQ01000139.1 coordinate 290, forward strand.
CGCGACATCCTGCCGACCCTCGACCGGAGTCCGACCGCATGACCACGCGCATCGACAACGCCCGCATCATCCGCGCGCCGCGTGGCACCGAACGGTCGGCCAAGAGCTGGCTCACCGAGGCGCCACTGCGCATGCTGATGAACAACCTCGATCCCGAGGTCGCCGAGAAGCCGGGCGAGCTGGTGGTCTACGGCGGCATCGGCCGCGCCGCGCGCGACTGGCAGAGCTTCGATCGCATGGTCGCCGCACTGCGCGACCTCGAGGCCGACGAGACGCTGCTGGTACAGTCGGGCAAGCCGGTCGGCGTCTTTCGCACCCATCCCGACGCGCCGCGCGTCCTGATCGCCAACTCCAACCTGGTGCCGCGCTGGGCGACTTGGGAACATTTCAACGAGCTCGATCGCAAGGGCCTGATGATGTACGGCCAGATGACGGCGGGCTCGTGGATCTACATCGGCAGCCAGGGCATCGTGCAGGGCACCTACGAGACCTTCGTCGAGATGGCGCGCCGGCACTATGGCGGCAGCCTCGCCGGCCGCTGGATCCTCACTGCGGGACTGGGCGGCATGGGCGGCGCGCAGCCGCTCGCCGCGACCATGGCGGGCGCCTCGTGCCTTGCCGTCGAATGCCGGCCGAGCAGCATCGAGTTCCGCCTGCGCACCGGCTATCTCGACTGTCAGGCGCGCGACCTCGACGAGGCCCTGGCGATCATCGAGCGCGCCAAGACCGACAGGAAGCCGGTATCGATCGGCCTCCTCGGCAACGCCGCCGACGTCCTGCCCGAGTTGCTGCGCCGTGGCGTCAAGCCGGATTGCCTGACCGACCAGACTTCGGCGCACGATCCGATCAATGGCTACCTGCCGCGCGGCTGGACGCTGGCCGAATGGGACGCCAGGCGCGAGAGCGCACCCGAGGCCGTCGCCAAGGCCGCCAAGCAGTCGATGGCGGCACATGTTCGCGCCATGCTGGAGTTCCACAAGCAGGGCGTGCCGACGGTCGACTACGGCAACAACATCCGCCAGATGGCGCTCGAGGAGGGGGTTGCCGATGCCTTCGCCTTCCCGGGCTTCGTGCCGGCCTACATCCGGCCGCTGTTCTGCCGCGGCATCGGTCCGTTCCGCTGGGCCGCCCTGTCGGGCGACCCCGAGGACATTTATCGCACCGACGCCAAGGTCAAGGAGCTGTTGCCGAACAGCAGCCACCTGCACAACTGGCTCGACATGGCGAGGACGCGCATCAAGTTCCAGGGCCTGCCCGCCCGCATCTGCTGGGTCGGCCTCGGTGACCGGCACCGTCTCGGCCTCGCCTTCAACGATATGGTGGCCAAAGGCGAGCTCAAGGCGCCGATCGTGATCGGCCGCGACCATCTCGATTCGGGGTCGGTGGCGAGCCCCAACCGCGAGACCGAAGCCATGCGCGACGGCTCCGACGCCGTCTCCGACTGGCCGTTGCTGAACGGGCTGCTGAATTGCGCCTCGGGCGCCACCTGGGTGTCGCTGCACCATGGCGGCGGCGTCGGCATGGGCTTCTCCCAGCATGCCGGCATGGTGATCGTCTGTGACGGCACGCCGGAAGCGGCGCGGCGTATCGAGCGCGTGCTGTGGAACGACCCCGCCACCGGCGTCATGCGCCACGCCGACGCCGGTTATCCCGAAGCGATCGACTGCGCGCGCGAGAAAGGTCTGAAGCTCTTCAACGCCTGAGCAGTGGGCGCAATTTTGCCACGGGCTTCGGCTAGACATGACGCGCCCTTCGGAGTGAGTGTGCGGTCTTGCGAGCGAGCGTGGAGTTGTCCGTGAGTAAAGGTCTTTGGCGTGGCCTCCAGGCAATATTCGTCTGCACGAGTCTTGCCGGCTGCGGCTGGTTCGGCGGCAACGACGCGCCGGTCGGCAAGGCGCGTCCTGGGGCCGATCGCCTGGTCGCGCCGACCGGAACCCTGCCCTCGGCAAGTCCCGGGCCGTCGGGCGGGCAGGGCGTCGCTCCGACGGACGAGACGCGCAGCGCCACCCAGCAGATCGGATCGATCGTGACAACGAGCGGCGGCCAGCGCGCGCAACGAGAGGCCGCCGAAAAGGACGCGGCCGAGCGCGATGCCAAGGTGCGCGACCGGCGCAGGGCTCTCGAAACGTCGATAATTCCCGAAGCTGTCGATCGCGAGCCCGCTCAGCCCAAATCATAGGCGCGCAGCGGCGCCTCAGTCACCCTGACGGAGATGATCGCGCTGCGTCGTGCCGGCATAGTCGCGGCGGAAGCGGCCGCGGCGTTGTAGCTCGGGCACCACCAGATCGACGAACTCCTCGATCGCGCCGGGGCAGTCGATCGGCGACAGCATGAAGCCGTCGCCTCCGACGTGATCGAAATAGGCTTCGAGCTGGTCGGCGATGTCGACAGGCGTGCCCACCATCTGCGGCAGGCCGACCGACTGGCCGTGGTTCTGCGCCACTTGCCGCAGGGTCAGAAGCTCGCCGCTCATCGTGCGATAGCGGGTCTGCATGCGCTGCAGCTTGGGCTCGCTGCGATGCGCCATGATCGTGTCGAGCGGCAGGGTCGAGAGATCGAAGTCGAGATGGCCCGACAGGATCGCGAGCCCGCCTTCGAGCGGCACCAGCGCATTGTGCTCGGCCTGCTTGTCGGCCGCCTCGGCGCGCGAGGCGCCGACGATCGGCTGCACGCCGAACAGCATCTTGCAGGCGCTCGCCGGCCGGCCCGCCTCGATCACTCCTTGCTTGATATCGTCGTACAGCGCCTTGGCGCCGTCGAGATAGGGCTGGATGGCGAACACCGCATCGGCGTAGCGGGCGGCGAAGGCGCGGCCCTTGCCCGAGGTCCCGGCCTGCAGGATAGCCGGTCCGCTGTGCGGCGAGCGCACGACGTTGAGCGGCCCGCGCGACTTGAAGAAGCGGCCCTGGTGGTCAATGCGACGGACCTTGGCCGGGTCGGCGAAGACGCCGGCCGCGCGGTCCATGACGACGGCGTCCTCGTCCCAGCTCGCCCACAGCTTGCGGCAGACCTCCATGAATTCGTCGGCGCGATCGTAGCGCTCGTCGGTCGGCTTCAGCTCCTCGCCGAAATTGGCCGACTGGTTGTGGTTGAGCGTCGTCACCACGTTCCACGCCGCGCGCCCGCGCGTCAGATGATCGAGCGTGGCCCACAGCCGCGCCGCATGGAACGGATGCTGATGGCTGACCGAGTAGGTGGCGCCGAGCCCGATATGCGTCGTCGCCGCCGCCATGAACGAGAGCAGGGGGATCGGGTCGTGCTCGGGCGCCTGGGTGGCGTTGCGAAGGGCCGGCGCCAGCGAGCCCGTATAGGTGTCGGAGATGTAGTTGAGGTCGGCGAAGAAGACCATGTCGAAGCGGCCGCGCTCGCAGACCTGCGCGATGTGCTGATACAGTTCCGGCCGCGTCCAGTCCCAGCCGGCCGCGGCGGTGCGCGGATGTCGCCACATGGCGAGACTGTGATAGGTCGGGCCGTGCACCAGGAACTGCGCCAGATGCATCATCGGTTTGGGCAATAGGGCCTCCTCGCGACATCATGCTCACACATCCGGATTGCGACGGTCCATCCCCGACGCTAAGGCTGCTTGGAAAAGAGGAGGAATGTCGCCATGGCCGTGGGTGACAAGTACCGTGCCGTGCATCGGCGCTCGCTCAGCGATCCCGAGGGATTCTGGGCCGAGCAGGCCGGCGCCATCGACTGGACGCGTCGTTGGGACAAGGTCGTCGACCGGGCCAATCCACCCTTCTATCGCTGGTTCGCCGGCGGCGAGCTCAACACCTGTCACAACGCGCTCGACCGCCACGTCGAGCGCGGTCGTGCCGAGCAGACCGCGCTGATCTACGATTCTCCCGTCACCGGCACCAAGAAGAGCTTCACCTACTGTGCGCTGCGTGACGACGTGGCCAAGCTCGCCGGCGCCATCGCCGCCCAGGGCGTGGTCAAAGGCGATCGCGTCATCATCTACATGCCGATGATCCCCGAGGCGGTGATGGCGATGCTTGCCTGTGCGCGCCTGGGCGCGGTGCATTCGGTGGTGTTCGGCGGCTTTGCCGCCAACGAGCTCGCCACCCGCATCGACGATTGCGCGCCCAAGCTGGTGTTGACCGCCTCGTGCGGCATCGAGCCCGGCCGCATCGTCCAGTACAAGCCCTTGCTCGACCAGGCGATCGATCTGGCCAGCCATAAGATTCCGCGCTGCCTGGTGCTGCAGCGCCCGCAGGCCGCCGCCGCGATGGTGCCGGGCCGCGACATCGACTGGACCGAAGCGGCCGCCGCCGCGTCGCCGCATGCTTGCGTGCCGGTCAAGGCGACCGACCCGCTCTACATCCTCTACACCTCCGGCACGACCGGCCAGCCCAAGGGCGTGGTGCGCGACAATGGCGGGTATGCCGTGGCTCTCGCGTGGTCGATGCAATACCTCTACGGCGTCGATCCCGGCGAGATCTGGTGGTGCGCCTCGGACGTGGGCTGGGTGGTCGGCCACAGTTACATCGTCTACGGGCCACTGATCCATGGCGCCACGACGGTGCTCTACGAAGGCAAGCCGGTCGGCACGCCCGATGCCGGCGCGTTCTGGCGGGTGATCGCCGAGCACAAGGCGGTGGCGCTGTTCACCGCGCCGACGGCGTTCCGCGCCATCAAGAAGGAGGATCCCGACGGCAAGCTCCTGAAGCACTACGATCTCTCGAAGTTCCGCACCTTGTTCCTGGCCGGCGAGCGCGGCGATCCGCCGACCATCGAATGGGCGAACAAGCTTTTGGGCGTGCCGGTGGTCGATCATTGGTGGCAGACCGAGACCGGCTGGGCGATTTGCGGCAACTTCGTCGGCCTCGAAGCCATGCCGATCAAGCCGGGCTCGTGCTCGGTGCCCTCGCCAGGCTGGCATCTCGATGTGCTGGACGAGCAGGGAAGCCCGATGAAGGCGGGCGAGGTGGGCTCGCTTGCCGCCAAGCTGCCGTTGCCGCCCGGCACGTTTCCGACGCTGTGGAACGCCGACGAGCGCTTCCGCCAGTCCTACCTCGCCGACTATCCCGGCTACTACAAGACCGGCGATGCGGGCTTCATCGACCAGGACGGCTACGTCTCGGTGATGACGCGCGTCGACGACGTGATCAACGTCGCCGGCCATCGGCTGTCGACCGGCCAGATCGAGGAGGTGTTGGGCAGCCACAACGATGTCGCCGAATGCGCCGTGATCGGCGTCGCCGACGAGCTGAAGGGCCAGGTGCCGTTCGGTTTCCTGGTGCTGAAGGCGGGCGTCACCCGGCCGCCGCAGGACACCGTGCGCGAGGTCGTCCAGTTGGTGCGCGATCGCATCGGGCCCGTCGCCTTCTTCAAGACCGCGATCGTCGTGCCGCGCCTGCCCAAGACGCGCTCGGGCAAGATCCTGCGCGGCACCATGCAGAAGATCGCCGACGGCCAGCCGTGGAAGATGCCGGCCACCATCGAGGACCCGGTCGTGCTGGACGAGATCACCGGTGGGCTGAAGACGGCGGGGTATGCAAGCAAGGGGTAGTCATCGGACCGCGGGCCTCCAGGCCCGCTCGTGATCATGATGCGGGCCTGGAGGCCCGCGGTCCGGCAAGATTCCGAGGGAAGGACAGAAGAATGACTCTCGATGTGAACCGCCCCGACCTGGTTGTGGGCGTGGTCGGCACCGGCGCCATGGGGCGCGGCATCGCGCAGGTGACGGCGCAGGGCGGCATGAAAGCCGTCCTGTTCGACGCGGCAGCCGGTGGCGCGGCCAAGGCGAAGGCGGCCATCCTGGAGACGCTGAAGGGCCTGGTGGCCAAAGGCCGCCTGACCGACGCCGATCTTGCCAAGACCGACGCCAACCTCGCGATCGCCGAGTCGCTCGATGCGCTGAAGGCCTGCCAGGTCGTGGTCGAAGCGGTGTTCGAGAATCTCGAGGTCAAGCAGAAGCTGTTCGGCGAGCTCGAAGCCGTGGTTTCGCCCGAAACCATCCTCGCCTCCAACACCTCGTCGATCCGCATCGCCTCGATCGCCCGCGCGCTGAAGCATCGCGAGCGGGTCTGCGGCATGCACTACTTCAATCCGGTGCCGCTGATGAAGCTGGTCGAGGTGATCCGCGCCGCCGACACCGCGCAATGGGTGGTCGACGCCATGGTGGCGCTGGGCAAGCGCCAGACCCGCGTGCCTGTGGTGGTCGGCGACACGCCGGGCTTCCTGGTCAATCTCGGCGGCACGGCGATCGGCACCGAAGGCCTGCGTATCTACCAGGAGGGGCGGGCGAGCCCGTCGCAGATCGACGCCGTGATGCGCGACAGTTGCGGCTTCCGCATGGGGCCGTTCGAGCTGATGGACTTGACCGGCATCGACGTGAACTTCCCGGCGCGCAAGATCATCTACGAGGGCTTCTTCCACGACCGGCGCATGACGCCGAGCCCCTATCACGAAAGCCTCTATGCGGCGGGCCGGCTCGGCCGCAAGACCGGCGGCGGCTGGTACGGCTACGATGCCAAGGGCGGCAAGATCGATCCCGGCGCCGACCACCTGCCGTCGGTCGTGCCGGCGGCGCGTGTCGTGGTGATGGACAGCCACAACGAAAAGCTGGTCGGCCTCGTGCTGCATGCCGGCGCGCAGGCGCTGGCGGCCGACGACGGCAAGAGTCCGATCCTGGTGGCGCCGATCGGCAAGGATTGCACCACGACGGCGGTCGAGCGCGGGCTCGATCCCAAGCGTACCGTGGCGGTCGACCTCACCGGCGACATCGCCAAGCGCCTCACCATCATGACCGCGCCCGGCGCCGACGACCTGGTGCGCGATGCCGCCGCCGCCATCCTGGCGCGCACCGGCGCCAAGGTGACGCTGATCAAGGATTCACCCGGCTTCATCGCCCAGCGCATGTGCGCCATGATCGCCAACCTCGGCTGCGAGATGGCGATGATCGGCATCGCCTCGGCGGCCGACGTCGACACCGCCATGACCCTTGGCCTCAACTATCCGCGCGGACCGCTGGCGCTGGCCGATTGGCTGGGCGTCAAGGAGTGTCACGAGATCCTGCTGCAGCTGCAGGCGATCACCGGCGATGATCGCTACCGGCCGAGCCAGTGGCTGCGTCGACGGGCACAGCTCGGCCTGAGCGCGACGACACTGGATTGAGCGGCAAAGTCAGCTGCCCGCCATCGGCCGCGACAACTTTGTGACAACGGGCGATCTGGAGCGTTGCTGACCGTCCGCGCGGCCTTGGACGGCCGCCGCGCGTGGTACCGTCATGGCGCATCTCCGGGGAAGGCGCATCATGCCAAACGTGGATCGGCCAAACGTCGCTTGGCCGGACGTGGTTTGGAGGTCTCGGGTACTGTCCGTCGGCCTGATCGTCGCGGGGATCGTCCTGGCGCTGACGTTGTTGGGGTCGGCGTGCACGCTCGATCGATCGGGATTGAGCCCCAATCCCGTCGGCCTCGCGGTAGCGCCCGAGATTGCCTGCTCCGGCGACACCGTCGGTGTGCGCTGGAACCTCACCGGCCTGCCGCGATCGGCCGACAACTGCCGCCGTTGCGCGACGACCGCAGGCTGCTCCGCCGGGTTCACCTGTCTCGACGGCGTGTGCTGCCGCGATGCGCCGCTGGCCGGTGGTAGCACCTGCAACGAGGGCGGCCGCTGTTTGCCCGTGAGCATCGAGATGACGCTCAGCGCCAGCGACCCGGCGATCAGCCTGCCAGCCTTGGCCAACCCGCTACCGTTGCGCGGCGGCGTCTCGGTGCCGGTGACCGCCACGACGCAGTTCGCGGCCGACGGCCGGTTCGGCTTGCCGCTTGGCGGCATCTGGGATCGGGTATCCGTGCGCGTGCCGATCGTCCCCGACGAGCCGTTGCCGGTGCCGTTCGCCTTCACCTGCGCTGGCGGCACGCCCGGTTGGACGTCGTATGACTTCGCCATCCTGGGACCCTCGACCTCGGAGTTGATCCGCATCGATACCATCCGCAATCCCACCGACTTCGATATCGTGCTGACGGGAGGCGAGCCCGTTCGCCGCTCCGAACGGATTCCGGCACGCGGCGCCACGGCCGTATTCAGCGGCGCGCAGCCGCGCGGCTTATGGGTCGCCTTCATTCCGACGGACGCCCGGGTCGGCCTGCCGCCGCCGATCTGCAGCCCGACCACGATCATGAACCCGCTGCCCGACATCCGCGTCGACATGCTGGTTTCCTGTCGCCGCAAACGCTGACCATGAGCCCCTCGCTGTGGCCTACCGATCCGCGTTGACGTTTACGTAAAGGTAAACTAAACCGCCGGTGCTGGCGGACCCCACGGCAACGGCCCAAAGTCCTCCCAAGAAGACGGAACTCGACCCTCCGGAGGACAGCAGTGACCGCGTTGGCCGCCCACTACACGCCCGAACACCAGATGTTCCGCGAGACCTGCCGGCGGTTCTTCGAAAAGGAAGTCGCGCCCTTCCATATGAAATGGGAAGAGGAGGGCATCGTGCCGCGCGCGCTGTGGCGCAAGGCGGGCGAGCAGGGGCTTTTGGGCATGACCATGCCCGAGGCCTATGGTGGCACGGGCGCCGATTTTCTCTATAGCGCCATCCTGATCGAGGAGCAGGGCCGCGCCCTTGCCTCGGGCCCGGCCTTCTCGCTGCACAACGACATCGTCGTGCCCTACCTGCTGCATTACGGCACCGAGGAGCAGAAGAAGAAGTGGATCCCCAAGGCCTGCTCGGGCGAGCTGGTGACCGCCATCGCCATGACCGAGCCGGGCACCGGCTCGGACCTGCAGTCGGTCAAGACCAATGCGGTGATGGACGGCAATCATTGGGTGATCAACGGCTCGAAGACCTTCATCAGCAACGGCCAGCTCGCCGACCTCGTGATCGTGGTCGCCAAGACCGACCCCAAGCTCGGCGCCAAGGGCACGTCGCTGATCTGCGTCGAGACCGACACGCCGGGCTTCAAGCGTGGCCGCAATCTCGAGAAGATCGGCATGAAGGCGCAGGACACCTCGGAGCTGTTCTTCGACAATGTGCGCGTGCCGGCCGACCATCTGCTGGGCGGCCCCGGCATGGGCTTCATTCAACTGATGCAGCAATTGCCGCAGGAGCGGCTGGTGATCGCGGTCCAGGCCGTTGCCGCGATCGAGGCGGCGATGGAACACACCGTCGCCTACGTCAAGGAGCGCAAGGCGTTCGGCAAGCCGATCATCGATTTCCAGAACACCCGCTTCAAGCTTGCCGAACTCAAGACCAAGGCCCATATCGCGCGCGTGTTCGTCGACGACTGCGTGGCGCGGCATCTCAAGGGCGAGCTCGACGTCGCCACCGCCGCCATGGCCAAGTACTGGGCCACCGACCTGCAATGCGAGGTGGTCGACCAGTGCCTGCAGTTCTTCGGCGGCTATGGCTACATGTGGGAATACCCGATCGCCCGCCTCTACGCCGACGCCCGCGTGCAGAAGATCTACGGCGGCACCAACGAGATCATGAAGGAACTGATTGGACGTACGCTTTGATGGACCGCGGGCCTCCAGGCCCGCTCATGAATGCGGGCCTGGAGGCCCGCGGTCCGCAGACTTAACAGGAGACACACCATGACCGACGCATTCATCTACGACGCCGTCCGCACGCCGCGCGGCAAGGGCCGCAAGGACGGCTCGCTGCACGAGGTGACGCCGGTGCGGCTCGCCGTGACCGCCCTGCAGGCGATCCGCGACCGCAACAAGCTCGACACCCATCTGGTCGACGACGTGGTGCTGGGCTGCGTCATGCCGATCGGCGAGCAGGGGGCGGACATCGCGCGTACCGCGGCGGTGATGGCGGGCTATGCCGAGACGGTGTCGGGCGTGCAGATCAACCGCTTCTGCGCCTCGGGCCTGGAGGCCACCAACATGGCGGCGGCTCAGGTGATGTCGGGCCAGAGCCAGGCCGCGATCGGCGGCGGCGTCGAATCGATGTCGCGTGTGCCGATGGGTTCCGACGGCGGCGCCTGGCCGACCGATCCCGCGGTCGCCATCCCGATGTACTTCGTGCCGCAGGGCGTGTCGGCCGACCTGATCGCCACCAAGTACGGCATGAGCCGAGACGACGTCGACGCCTACGCCGTGGAATCCCAGAAGCGCGCCAAGCACGCCTGGGACAGCGGCTACTTCAAGAAGTCGATCGTGCCGGTGAGGGACCAGAACGGCGTCGAGCTTTTGGCGCACGACGAGCTGATGCGGCCGACCACCACCATGCAGACCCTGGCTGCGCTCGAACCGTCCTTCAAGATGCAGGGCGAGATGATGCCGGGCTTCAACGCGGTGGCGCTGCAGCGCTATCCCGAGGTCGAGAAGGTGACGCACGTTCACCATGCCGGCAATTCGTCAGGCATCGTCGACGGGGCGGCGGCCATCCTGATCGGCACCAAGGAGTTCGGCGCGAAGGCCGGGCTGAAGCCCAGGGCGCGCATCCGCTCCTTCGCCTCGATCGGCTCGGAGCCGGCGATCATGTTGACCGGCCCGGCGCCTGCGTCGGAGAAGGCGCTGAAGCGGGCCGGCATGTCGGTCAAGGACATCGATCTCTGGGAGCTGAACGAGGCGTTCGCCGCCGTCGTCCTGCGCTACCTGCAGATCCTCAAGATGCCGCACGACAAGATCAACGTGAATGGCGGCGCCATCGCCATGGGCCATCCGCTCGGTGCCACCGGGGCGATGATCCTGGGCACGCTGCTCGACGAGCTGGAGCGGTGCAACCTCTCGACCGGCCTCGCCACGCTCTGCGTCGGCGGCGGCATGGGCACCGCGACCATCATCGAGCGGGTTTGATCGGCTTCCCTGTTGCCCACCCTTCGAGACACCGGCTTGCGGCCGGCTC
>VGCQ01000140.1 GCA_016870055.1 Alphaproteobacteria bacterium
ACAGGGGAATCCGTTGACCTCGACGGTCGTCGTCTCGAGCGCGGCCAAGCGACTACTCCGCGGCGGCCAGCGCGTTGAAGGCCGGAACGGCGGCGCGCTGGCTCCTGGCCATGGGTTTGGGCCACCACTTGTCTTCCCAATCGCCGAACAGGTCCTTGACCTTGGGCATCACCTTCTCGGCGAACAGCCGCGTGTTGTACTTGGTCGTGTCCTTGCTCATGTTGCCGTACTGCAAGAGCAGCATGAGATGGCCGACATTGAGGCTGGTCGCGACATGGCGCACCTGCTCGGCGACCTCATCGGGCGAGCCGATGATGACATAGCCGCCGTCGACGATGTCCTTCATGTTGGTGGCTTTGAGAGCCGCCTTGGTCGCGGGATTGGCGACATTGGCGGCCCTGGCGACCATGCTCTCGATGCCGGCGCGCTGCGTGGCTTCGGTCGTGTAGCCGGGCGGCGTCGCGAAACGCGCATCGACGTGCAGGCAGCGGCCGTAAAAGTACTCGGCCGGCTCGGTGTAGAGGTCGAGCGCCTGCTGGCGGCTTTCGGCGACGCCGACGAACTGCAGGAAGCCCGCACGGTAGGGATTGCGGTCCTTGCTGAGCTTGGCCATCTCGTTCCAGAAGCCCTGCATGGTGGTGAGCCCGGCCTTGTAGCCGTAGTAGGAGAGGTAGCAGTAGACGTAATCCATCTCCGCGCACCACCGCCACGTCTCGATCGAGCCGCCGCCCGGGATCCAGATCGGCGGATGCGGGTCGTTCTGGATCGGCCGTGGCCAGATGTTGATATAGCGCTGCTGGTTGTAGCGGCCGGAAAAGGCGAAGGTCTCTTTTTCGGTCCACGCCTTCTTCACCAGGTCGTGCGCCTCGTAGTAGCGCTCGCGCAGCATGCTAGGGTTCTGGCCGTAGGCATAGCAGGTGTCCATCGGCGAGCCGACCGGAAAGCCTGCGATCAGCCGGCCGCCCGAGATGCAGTCGATCATGGCGAACTCTTCGGCCACCCGCGTCGGCGGATTGTAGAGCGCCAGCGAATTGCCCATGACGCAGAGCGCGGTGTCGGTGGTCCGTCGCGCCAAGGCGCTCGCGATCAGGTTGGGCGAGGGCATCAGCCCGTAGCCGTTGGAATGGTGCTCGTTCACGCAGACCGCGTCGAAGCCCATCTCGGCCGCGAACTCGAGCTCGTCCATGAAGTCGTTGTACATGTGGTGGGCGCGATGCGGGTCGAACAGCGAGGAATGGATGTCGACCCATACCGAGGGATGCTTCTGGGCGAAGTCGTCGGGAAGCTCCGTGTAGGGCATGAGGTGGAACCACATGAGCTTCATGGACATTACTCCCAGCACTCAGGCTGCTCGGTAAACGCTGGTTTACCTGGCCAGCATGCGCTCGGCTCAAGTCCTGGGCAATGTGTGACTTCCGCAGGATGAAGGTAATTTTATTGTTTTTCCTCAATGTCGCCTGCAATGAACCTTAATTTGTGCGTTGCAATCTCGCTTTCGCAGCAATAACTTCGCCGCACTGCGAGAGGAGTTCTCATGTCAGTCGTCGCGTTTGTGCCCCGCCCGCATCCCACGGCCAACCAGCCGCGCAAGGATCTCTATGCAATCGGCGAAATCCCGCCGCTCGGGCATGTGCCGAAGAACATGTACGCCTGGGTGATCCGGCGAGATCGGCATGGTCCGCCCGAGCAGGCCATGCAGCTCGAGGTCATGCCGACGCACTCGATCGGCGAGGACGAGGTGCTGGTCTTCGTGATGGCCGCAGGCGTCAACTACAACGGCATCTGGGCAGGCCTTGGCCTGCCGATCTCGCCGTTCGATGGGCACAAGCAAGCGTTCCATATCGCGGGCTCCGATGCCTCGGGCATCGTGTGGGCGGTCGGCGCGAAGGTGAAGCGCTGGAAAGTCGGCGACGAGGTCGTCATCCACTGCAACCAGGACGACGGCGACGACGAGGAGTGCAACGGCGGCGATCCGATGTTCTCGACCAGCCAGCGCATCTGGGGTTACGAGACGCCGGACGGATCGTTCGCGCAATTCTGCCGCGTGCAGGCGCGCCAGCTGATGAAGCGGCCGCAGCATCTCACCTGGGAGGAGAGCGCCTGCTATACGCTGACGCTCGCCACCTCCTATCGCATGCTGTTCGGCCATCGCCCGCATATCCTGCGGCCCGGCCACAACGTGCTGGTGTGGGGTGCCGCAGGCGGCATCGGCTCGATGGCGGTGCAGCTCATCGCCACCGCCGGCGCCAATGCCATCGGCGTCATCTCCGATCCGTCGAAGAAGGACTTCGTGATGTCGCTCGGCGCCAAGGGCGTCGTCAATCGCAACGACTTCGACTGCTGGGGCGCGCTGCCCGACGTCGACGACCAGAAGGGCTATGCCGAGTACATGAAGAAGTGCCGCAAGTTCGGCGCCGCCATCTGGGAGCATACCGGCAAGGGCAACGACGTCGACTTCGTGTTCGAGCATCCCGGCGAGCAGACGTTCCCGGTCTCCTGCTTCGTGGTGAAGCGCGGCGGCATGGTCGTGTTCTGCGCCGGCACCACCGGCTACAACCTCACCATGGACGCCCGCTTCGTGTGGATGCGCCAGAAGCGTATCCAGGGCAGCCACTTCGCCAATCTCCTGCAGGCGAGCCAGGCCAACCAGCTGGTGATCGAGCGCCGCATCGATCCCTGCATGAGCGAAGTCTTCGACTGGGCCGATATCCCCAAGGCCCACACCAAGATGTGGAAGAACCAGCACAAGCCCGGAAACATGGCCGTGCTGGTGTCGGCCAAGCGGCCCGGCCTGCGCACCCTGGAAGACGCGTTGGACGACTGATGGTCCTGGACAATCTCCTCGGCCTCGCTGCCGAGGCCGAGGATGCCGCCCAGCGCCACGAAGCGGCGGCGCGCGAAGCGGTCCGCCGCCTGGTCGCGCCCAAGGGCAAGGTCGAAGCCGCCCTGCTCGAGCGCGAGCAGTTCGCCGCTCATGGCTTTGCCTGGATCGCGACTTACGTTGCCGCGCTGCGCCAGATGCGGCGCTGGACGGAGGCCGGCGACGGCAACGAGCTCGAGCTCCTGATGCTGCAGTCGGCGTTTGGCGAGTATCTGGCGCAGCTGTCCGGCGGCATCGCGATCAGCCAGGTCGAGATCGTGCGCCCGGCCGACCTCGGCCTCGATGCCTCGGCGCTCGACACGCCGGCGGTGCGCGCGCTGATCGCTGCCAACACGGCCGCCGTGCGCGGCCGCATCGCCGAGCTGATCGCCGATGGGCTGCAGACCGGCAATTTCGGCGCGCTCGGCCTCGACGACGAGGCGCTGGAGGAGGTGCGCCGCCAGTTCCGCCGCTTCGTCGATGCCGAGGTGGCGCCGCACGCGCACGGCTGGCACCTGCGCGACGAGCTGATCCCCCTGCCGGTCGTGCAGAAGATGGCCGAGCTCGGCGTGTTCGGGCTGACCGTGCCCGAGGAGTGGGGCGGCCTCGGCATGGGCAAGCTCGCCATGTGCGTGGTCACCGAGGAGCTGTCGCGCGGCTATATCGGCGTCGGCTCGCTCGGCACGCGCTCGGAGATCGCGGCCGAACTCATACGCTCCGGCGGCAGCGAGGCGCAGAAGCAGAAGTACCTGGCACGCATCGCCTCGGGCGAGCTGCTGCCCACCGCAGTGTTCACCGAGCCCAACACCGGCTCGGACCTCGCCAGCCTCAAGACACGCGCCGTGCTGGAGGGCGACGTCTATCGCATTCACGGCAACAAGACCTGGATCACCCACGCCGCCCGCGCCGACATCATGACCTTGCTGGCGCGCAGCGACGCCTCGAAGCCGGGCTATCAGGGCCTGTCGATGTTCCTGGCCGAGAAGCCGCGCGGCGGCGACAGCGATCCGTTCCCGGCCAAGGGCATGACCGGCGGCGAGATCCGCGTGCTCGGCTATCGCGGCATGAAGGAGTACGAGATCGGCTTCGACGGCTTCGAGGTGCCGGTCGCCAACCTGCTGGGCGAGAAGGAAGGGCAGGGTTTCAAGCAGCTCATGGCGACCTTCGAGAGCGCCCGCATCCAGACTGCGGCCCGCGCCGTCGGCGTGGCGCAAAACGCGCTGGAGCTCGGGCTGCGTTACGCCCGTGAGCGCATCCAGTTCGCCAAGCCGCTTTTTGCGTTTCCACGAGTCGCCGGCAAGATCGCCTGGATGGCGGTCGAGACCATGATCGCCCGCCAGCTCACCTATTTCGCCGCCCGCGAGAAGGACAGCGACCGGCGCTGCGACATCGAGGCCGGCATGGCCAAGCTGCTCGCCGCCCGCGTCGCCTGGAGCAATGCCGACAACGCCCTGCAGATTCACGGCGGCAACGGCTACGCCGTGGAATATCCGGTGAGCCGCGTGCTGTGCGACGCGCGCATCCTCAACATCTTCGAAGGCGCCGCCGAAATCCAGGCGCAGGTCGTCTGCCGTGGCCTGATCGAGGGCAGGAACTAGGCGGCCTTACGCTTGGTGGTACCGGCGCTGCGCCGTGTCGGACGCTTGCCGGCGAGCGCATAGGGTGCAATCAGCGATTCCGCTGGCAGCTTCCACGCCCGGCTGAGCTTCCAGATCATGGGAAGCGTCAGTCGCCGCTTCCTCGCGAGTACTTCGGAGGCGCGAGCGCGAGAGCCCAGCAACGCGGCCAGATCGGCCTGCGTGTAGCCGGCCGTCTGCATGCGATGCTGGATCATTTCCACGGGATGCGGCGGCCCGATCGGATGATGTCGATCCTCATACGCCTCGATGAGCAGAGCGAGCAGGTCGAAGCGGTCGGCCTCGGCCGTTCCCTTCTTCGGCTCGTTGTCGAAAAACGTCTCGATCTCCGCCAAAGCAGTCTTGTACTCGGCTTCGGTTCGAATGGGACGATTGATCATCGAACGGTTTCCGGATCGATCCGATCGTACCCGGCGTGAGTGCCGACGAATTTCACGAGCACACGCCTGAACCGATAGGCGATGTGCGCGAGGAGCCGGTACTTGTTCCCGGCGATGTCGAAGATGACGCGGTTGTCGGCGATGAAGCCCGCGGAGCTGCCAAACCCTGCCTTGACGTCGGCCGGACCATCCCAGGATGCCTGCCTGACATCGGCAAACCACGCTTCAAGAGGGCCGCGCGACTGCGGATGACGCTGCCAGAAAGCCCTGAGTGTGGCCTTCGAGACGACGTTCATGTCGCCATCTTATGATGTTCCCGGTGTGGGAGCAACCGTTCTTCGCTATCAAGCACGCTTGTCCTTCACGTTCAGCCCCATGACTTTCTTCGGAGGGTACTTGCGGAAGGTCGCGAGGTGCTGGCGCATGCCGAGCTGGAAGGCTTCGACGTAGGCGAGCTTGCGCGTCAGGTAGTTGTGCTGCTCCTTGGGGTCGAGATAGAGGTTGAACAGCTTCGGGTATGCGTAGCGTTCCAGCACGCCGGTGAAGCCGCCGGGCCCGGCCGCGTCCGTCGCATCGTCGCTGGTCGCCGACAGCAGCATCTTGTATTCGCCGCAGCGTAGGCCGGAGAAGGTCTGGCTGAGCCAATAATAGTGGTATTTGCGATTGCTGAGGCCGTCGGGCGCCAGCAGGAAGCTCGATTGGTCGACGCCGTCGACACAGCGGTCCTGCGGCAGCAGTTCCGACGCGCCGGCGAGCGCCAGGGCCGTCGGCAGGATGTCGTTGAAGTCGAACAGTCCGTCGCTCTGGCGGCCGGCCTCGATGGCGCCCGGCCAGCACATCAGGCCCGGCACGCGCACGCCGCCCTCCCAGGTCGAGCCCTTGGCGCAGCGGAACGGCGTGAAGGCCGAATCCGGCCACGTCTCCATATGGGGTCCGTTGTCCGACGACACGAAGATCAGCGTGTCCTCGAGCTGGCCCGATTCGCGCAACGCCTCGACCAGCCGGCCCATGATGTCGTCGAGCTCCAGCAGTGTATCCTTGTAGGGGTGCTTGGCCGGCGACTTGCCGAGATACTTCTCATGCGGGTAGTTGTCGAAATGCGCGCCGCGGGTGCAGTGATAGAGCAGCCACGGCTTGCTGGACGCGGCCTGACGCTTGATGAAGTCGATCGAGTAGCGGCACCATTTTTCGTCGAGTTCCGACAGGACCGGGATCGTCACTTCCTCGACATTGGTCGCCTCGCCGCCTCTCTTCGCATGCACGAAGCAGCGATTGAACGGCATGTTCTTGATCCACTCGGTGCGCGCGCCCGAGTAGACGATCTCGGGAAAGAAATGCGGGTCGCGCCACTCGGTGTACATGTCGGACACCGAAAGGAAGCCGTAGAAGTCGTCGTAGCCGACATGCTGCGGCTGGCTCTCGACGTTCTCGCCGATGTGCCACTTGCCGACCGCCTGCGTGGTGTAGCCCGCCTGGCCGAGCAGCATCGGCAGCGTGACCTCGCCCTGCAGCCCGCCGGGCTCGCCGTAGATCGGTGGGCGATGCAGCCCGTGCCGATTGGGCACGCGGCCGGTATGCAGCGTCGCCCGCGACGGCGAGCACGAGGGTTCGGAGTAGCACGACGTGAGCTGCAGGCCGCTGCGCGCCAGCCGGTCGAAATGCGGCGTCGGCGCGCCGACCGCGACGCCACCGCCATAGCAGCCGAAATCGCCCCAGCCGACATCGTCCATCAGGTAGATCAGGATGTTGGGTTTTTTCCGGCGCGCCGCGAGTTTCCTGGCCGCGGCTTCGATATCGGCCTTGTGCACGAAGGCGGGTTCGAGATGGCCGGCCTTGCGCACGGTTTGCGTGGCGATGGCATCGAATGTCGGCACGTTTCCCCCCGGGTTCCTGCTCACGCTATAGTCGTCGCCATGAGGCTCCGAAAGATGCATCGCCGGCATTTCTTGTTTGCCGCCTCGGCATTGGCCGCCACGCCGGTAGCGGCGCAGAACTGGCCGTCCGGCCGCGTCAACATCATCGTGCCGTTCCCGGCCGGCGCCGCCACCGACATCACCGGCCGCGTGGTCGCCGACAAGCTCGCCCAGATGTGGGGCCAGGCCGTCACCATCGACAACAAGGGCGGCGGCAACGGTCTGCCGGCGGCGGAGACGGCGGCCAAGGCCAAGCCTGACGGCCAGACGTTGTTCCTCACCTCGGCGATGACCCAGGCGGTCAATCCGGCGCTGTACGACAAGCTGCCCTACGATCCGATCGCCGACTTCGCGCCGATCACGCGCTTTGGTACCTCGCCCTTCGTCGTGCTGGTGCGGGCCGATTCGCCGATCAAGTCGTTGGCCGAGCTGACGGCTCTCTTGAAGCGCGAGCCGGGCCGGCACAATTTCGGCGCCGGCGCCCTGCCGGCCCGCGTCGCGACCGAGCTCTACCGCCAGCTTGCCGGTGTCGATGCCGTCTACATCGCCTACAAGAGCAATCCGCAGGCCTTTCCCGACCTGCTGAACGGCCAGCTCACCTTCATGGTGATCGACACCATCAACGGCAAGCTGCAGATCGACCGCGGCGCGATGCGCGGACTTGCCGTCACCCTGCCGCAGCGCGACGAGCGCTTGCCGCAGGTGCCCAGTGCGCCCGAGGCGGGCCTGGCCGATTTCCTGATCTGGACCTGGACCGGCTTCTATGCACCCAAGGGCACGCCCGGGGAGTTGGTCGCCCGACTCAATCGCGATATCGTCACAGCCTGTCAGGACCGCGATGTCCTGGCCCGCCTGGACACCATGGGATCGACGCCGTCCACGACAACGCCCGAGGAGTTCGCCGCCTTCACCCGCGAGGAGATCGGGCGCTGGGGCGGCATCATCCGGCGCGCCAACATCAGGCTGGAGTAGGAGAGGACCATGCAAGGATCGCTGAGCGGCAACGCCGGCCCCCGCTATCGCCACGTCGCCGACGAGAGTGCGCCCTACGAGACGATCGGCGTCGACAAGACGACGCCGATCATCGGCGCGGAGATCGTCGGTGTCGATCTGTCGAAGCCGTTGTCGAATCGCCAGCAGGACGAAATCCATCGGGCGCTGGCCGAGAACATGGTGATCTTCTTCCGCGACCAGCACATCACGCCCGACCAGCACCTGGCTTTCGGCCGCCTGTTCGGCGACCTTCACGTCCATCCTGCGGCGCCGCACGAGCCGGGCAAGCCGGAGCTGATGGTCATCCACGCCGACAAGGACAGCCCGCGCGCCAACGGCGAGGGTTGGCATACCGACGTGAGCTGCGATCTCGAGCCGCCGATGGGCAGCATCCTCTACATCAAGAAGTGCCCGCCCAAGGGCGGCGACACGCTGTTCGCCTCGATGTATGCCGCCTACGAGGCGCTGTCCGACCGCATGAAAGCCTATCTCGCGGGTATGACGGCGATCCACGACGGCGAGCAGGTCTATCGCGGGCTCTACAAGAACTTCGGCGTGGCCGACAAGGATCGCTATCCGCGCGCCGAGCATCCGGTCGTGCGCATGCATCCGGTGACGGGCAAGAAGGCGCTGTATGTCAATCGCGGCTTCACACGCGCCCTGGTCGGCGTGCCGCGCGACGAGGGCGATGCCATCCTGCGCTATCTCTACGAGCACATGGAGAATCCGCTGTTCCAGTGCCGCTTCCGTTGGCGCGAGAATTCGATCGCGTTCTGGGACAATCGCTGCGTCCAGCACCGCGCCATGTGGGACTACTGGCCGCACACCCGCAGCGGCAATCGCGTGACAGTGGCGGGCGACAAACCGTATTGATCGGCGTGCTCGTCATTTTCGACTGCGACGGCGTGCTGGTCGACAGCGAGCCGCTCGCCAACGCGAGCTTTTCGCGTGCGCTCGAGGCAGAGGGGCTCGACTGGTCGGTCGAGGAGACGATGCGCCGCCTGATGGGACGGTCGCTGAAGTCCTGCGTCGAGATCTGCGAGGCGGAGCTTGGGCGCAAGCTGCCCGACGACTTTCTGGAGAAAATGCAGGCTGCGACCTACAAAAGCTTTCGCGACGCGCCCCTGCAAGCTGTCGCCGGCGTGAAGGGTGCCGTGCAGGCGCTGCAAGCGGCGGGAATCGCCACCTGCGTGGCAAGCTCGGGGGCACTGGAGAAGATGCGCTTCACCCTAGGTCTCACCGGCCTGTGGGAGCTGTTCGAGGGCCGCATCTTCAGTTCCAGCCAGGTGCCGCGCGGCAAGCCGTTCCCCGATCTTTTCCTGCATGCCGCGATCGCCATGGACGTCCAGCCCATCGTCTGCAGCGTGGTCGAGGATTCGGTGCCGGGTGTGCAGGCCGCGCGCGCCGCCGGCATGCGGGCGTTGGCCTATGCCGGTGCTCCTTATGCCGATCGCGCCGCGCTCGTGGCGGCGGGTGGCGAGTTGTTCGACGACATGGCGAGCCTGCCCGGGTTGTTGCGGTGATGACCGGCGCGTGGTCGATGGGTGCGGCGCGCGCCGAGCGCGTGATCGTGGTCGGTGCCGGCATGGCTGGTCTGGTGGCGGCGCGCCTGCTGCACGATTCGGGTTTCGCCGTGACCGTGCTCGAGGCGCGGCACAGGCTGGGCGGCCGCACATGGACCGATGATTCACTCGGCGCACCGCTCGACCTCGGCGGTTCGTGGGTGCACGGCGTCGACGGCAATCCCCTGACCTCGTGGTGCGACAAGCTCGGCGTCGAGCTGGTCGAATCGCAGGGCGACCGGCTGCTGATCGACGATCGCGCCACTGCGTCCACACGCGAGGGCCAGCGCCGGCGCGCCGTCATGGGCCGACTCGCCTTCAAGGCCGCCATCGAATGGGCGAGCTGGCGCAGTCGGGCGATGGCGCGCGTGCGCGGTCCGCGCTCGGTGTCGGTCAAGCAGGCGGTCGACCCGCTGCTGCACGCGCCGTGGCTGCCGGCTGTCGATCGTCTGGTGGTCGGCACCTTCATCGAGATGAGCGAAGGCGTGCAGGGTGCACCTTATGATGCGGTCTCTGCCGAGGAGTGGTTTCCCACCGAGGGCTTGGAGCGCAATGCTCAGCCGAGAGGCGGTTTCCGCACGTTGCTCGACGACGCCGCGCGCGGCTTGGCGATCCGGCTCGACGCTGCGGTGCAACGCATCGCCTGGAGCGACGGCGGCGTCACGGCGATCCTGGCGAGCGGCGAGGCGATCGCGGCCGACCGCGCGCTGATCGCCGTGCCGCTCGGCCTGCTGCGCGCCGGGCTGCCGGCGCTCGATCCGCCGCCGCCGCCCGCTCAGCAGGCCGCGATCGGCCGACTGGGCTACGGCGCTGGCATCCTGGGCAAGATCTATCTGCGCTTTCCCGAGCGCTTCTGGCCCGAGCAGCCGAAATGGTTCGGCCGCCTGCCCGATGCGCCGGACAGGCGCGGAACGTTCAACACCTGGGTCAATCACCAGGAGGAGACCGGCCGGCCGATCCTGCTGAGCTTCAGCAACGGCGCCACGGCGGCCCGTCTCGACCGCTCGGCAAGCGATGCGGAAGTCCGGGAGGTGGCGATGGCCACGCTACGCAAGATGTTCGGCGCCGCCGTCGTCGAGCCGGAAGCCATGCTGTTTCCGCGCTGGCTGAGCGATCCCTGGTCGCGCGGCGGCTACTCCTATCCCGGCGTCGGCAGCGCGCCGGAGGATCGAGAGACCCATGCCCGGCCGCTCGGCCGCCGCGTCTTTTTTGCCGGTGAGGCGACCGAGCCGGTGGAGTATGGCACGGTGCACGCCGCCCTTTGGTCGGGCGAGCAGGCGGCCGAGGCGATCTTCAGGGTCGCCGCCGGGCGCGGCCCGTCGAGGCGGGCGCGTCCGTGGTCCGACGCGCGCGTGGGCGCCGGTCGGCACAACGAGGGAATTTGAACATGGCAGCCAAAATCCTGTTCGTTCTGGTGATCCTGTCGGGCCTGGCGACGCTGGCGATGCTGTTCGTGGGCCTGTTCAACATGGGCCGCAACGTCGATAGCAGCGTCGAAGGCGGCCTGCGCAGCAACCGCTTCATGTGGTGGCGCGTACGTCTGCAGATCTTGACGATCGTCCTGATCGTTTTTTGGTATCTCGCGAGCAGGAGCTGACGTCATGGTCACACTCAACCGCATCTATACCCGCGGCAGCGACACCGGAAAAACCTCGCTCGGCCGCGGCGAGCGCGTCGCCAAGCACGACCCGCGGGTC
>VGCQ01000141.1 GCA_016870055.1 Alphaproteobacteria bacterium
TCGCTTGCCGCTGCCCGCGGGCCGCTTCGTCCACCCAGAGGTCCGACACGAACAGCCAGTCCGCCCAGATCGAACCCAGCAGTCCCCCGACGATTTCGCCATAGCGGTCGCGTAGGAAACGCCGCACGGGATGATAGTCGGACCGACCGGTCGCGGCGACATTGTGCATGGCCAGCCGATGGCGCACGAACTCGGCCGCTGCAACATTGTACGGTTCGAAAGCCAGTGCTGGTTCGTCTTTCTCAGCCACGCGCCCCTCGCCGAGCAGGATAACACGATCACAAGGTGGCGCGAACCTTCACGTCCTTGAGCCGCTTCACCGCATCGCGCACCGGCGCGTCGAGCCCTGCTCCACCCTTGGCGGCATGCGCGATGATGGCGGCCCGCATGCGCGGGTCCCAGAACTTCTCCAGATGGTCGGCGATGGCGGCGATCGGTTCGCCGTCCCGCTGCGGCGTGAAGAACCTACCGATCTGGTTGGCCATCATCACCAGCTTGTCGGTCGAGTCGGACACGGGCCTATTCCGCGGCGACCTTGGCGATCCGGCGGCTATGCTCGGCTTGCTCGGCATACTCGCGCTGCCAGTCGCTGGGACCATTGGAAGACGACACCTGGACGGCCGTCACCTTGTACTCGGGACAGTTGGTTGCCCAATCGGAGTATTCGGTAGTGACCACGTTGGCCTGAGTCCCGGGATGATGGAATGTCGTGTAAACCACGCCTGGCGCCACGCGATCGGTGATCTCGGCCCGCACTGCCGTTTCGCCCGCCCTGCTTTGTAGTTTTACCCAGTCGCCGTCGCGGACGCCACGCTGCTCGGCGTCGTGCGGATGGATCTCCAGCACGTCCTCCCGATGCCAAACGACGTTGTCGGTGCGTCGCGTCTGGGCGCCGACATTGTACTGGCTGAGAATACGGCCAGTCGTGAGCAGGAGCGGAAAACGCGGTCCCGTCCGCTCGTCGGTCGGTACGTACTCGGTAATCATGAAGTTGCCCTTGCCGCGAACGAAGCCGCCGATGTGCATGACCGGCGTGCCGAGTGGCGCCTTTTCGTTGCACGGCCACTGGACCGAGCCAACCCTGTCCAGAAGTTCGTAGGACACCCCTGCGAAAGTCGGCGTAAGCCCTGCAATCTCATCCATGATCTCGGACGGATGGCCGTAGCGCATCTCGAAACCCATCGCCTTGGCGATGGCGAGTGTAATCTCCCAGTCGGCCATGCCGTTCTTGGGTGTCATGACCTTGCGCACACGGTTGATACGGCGTTCGGCATTGGTGAAGGTGCCGTCCTTCTCGAGGAAGGTCGAGCCGGGCAAGAAAACGTGAGCGTAGTTGGCCGTCTCATTCAGAAACAGATCCTGCACCACAACGCATTCCATCGCCGCGAGGGCTGCCTGAACGTGCTTGGTGTTGGGATCGGACTGCAGGATGTCCTCGCCCTGCACGTAGATGCCCTTGAAGGTGCCGTCGACTGCAGCGTCGAACATGTTGGGGATGCGCAAGCCGGGCTCGCTATCGAGTGGACGGCCCCATAGCTTCTCGAACATGGTCCGCGTCGCATCGTCCGATATGTGGCGGTAGCCGGAGAGTTCGTGCGGGAACGAACCCATGTCGCACGAGCCCTGGACATTGTTCTGGCCACGCAATGGATTGACGCCGACACCCGGCCTGCCGAGATTGCCGGTAGCCATCGCAAGGTTGGCAAGCGCCATGACGGCCGTTGTGCCCTGGCTATGCTCGGTAACGCCGAGGCCGTAGTAGATCGCGCTGTTCTTGCCCGAAGCATAGAGCCGCGCGGCACCACGGATCGCCTCGGCCGAAACACCGGCCATCAGGCCAACTGCTTCGGGGCTGTTTTGCGGCTCTGAAACGAAGGCCGCCCAGTGCTCGAAGGCATCCCGATCGCAATACTCGCGCACGAAGCGCTCGTTCACCAGACCTTCGGCAACGATGGCGTGGGCGATGGCATTCAGAACGGCAGCGTTGGTGCCCGGCCTCAGCGGCAAATGATGCTGTGCTTCGATGTGCGGCATACGCACGAGGTCGATGCGGCGGGGGTCAATGACGATCAGCTTGGCGCCCTCGCGCAACCGCTTCTTCATGCGCGACGCAAACACCGGATGGGCATCGGTCGGGTTGGCACCGATCACCAGGATGACGTCGGCTTGCTCGACGGAATCGAAATCCTGTGTGCCGGCCGAAGTACCGAAAGCGGTCTTCAAGCCGTACCCGGTGGGTGAATGGCAAACACGGGCGCAGGTATCGACGTTGTTGTTGCCGAAGCCGCCACGCACCAGCTTTTGCACCAGATAGGTCTCCTCGTTGGTGCAGCGCGATGAGGTGATGCCTCCGATCGCCAGTCGGCCGTACTTGGCTTGCAGACGCTTGAACTCCGAGGCGACACGCTCGATCGCGACCTCCCAGGTGACCTCGCGCCACGGTTGATCGATGGTCTCGCGGATCATCGGCTTCAGGATGCGCTCGCGGTGGTGTGCGTAGCCCCAAGCGAAGCGACCTTTTACGCAGGAATGTCCACGATTGGCCTTGCCGTCCTTGTACGGCACCATTCGCACGAGTTCCTCGCCGCGCATCTCGGCCTTGAAGGAGCAGCCGACACCACAGTAGGCGCAAGTCGTCACCACGGAGTGCTCCGGCACGCCGATTTCGATGACGCTCTTCTCGGACAGGGTCGCGGTAGGACAGGCCTGCACACAGGCGCCACACGACACGCACTCGGAGTCGACAAAAGGCTCCGCCATGCCGGCCGCTACCTTCGAATCGAAACCGCGGCCCTGGATGGTCAAGGCGAAAGTGCCTTGCACTTCCTCACAGGCCCTGACGCACCGCGAGCAGACGATGCATTTGGATGGGTCGAAAGTGAAGTATGGATTGGACTCGTCCTTGGCCTGCTTGGTGTGGTTGGCGCCGTCATAGCCATAACGCACGTCACGCAAGCCGACGGCGCCAGCCATGTCCTGCAGCTCGCAATCGCCGTTCGCTGCGCAAGTCAGGCAATCGAGGGGGTGGTCGGAGATATAGAGCTCCATCACCCCTTTGCGAATCTGCTTGAGGCGTTCGGTTTGAGTCGACACCGCCATGCCGGCAGCGACCGGCGTCGTACACGACGCGGGTGTGCCGGGGCGGCCGGCGATCTCGACCAAGCAAAGCCGGCAGGAGCCGAACGCGTCGACCGAATCGGTAGCACAGAGCTTGGGCACTTTGGTGCCGATCTCCATCGTAGCGCGCATGATGGAGGTCCCGGCCGGAACTGTAACACTCTGGCCGTCAATGGTGAGCGTCACCCTATCCGATGACTTACTGACTGGCGTGCCGAAATCGATCTCGTGAACGAGGGACATGGTCTGCTCCTCTACGCCGCTGCCGTCTTGAGCTGCGGGCGGTCGAAATCCTCAGGGAAATGCCGGATAGCGCTCATCACTGGATAAGGTGTGAAACCGCCCAGCGCGCACAGCGAGCCGAACTTCAGCGTCTGGCAAAGATCGGTGATCAACGCGAGATTGGCGGCGGCGCGCTCACCTCGGATGATCTTGTCCACAGTCTCCATGCCACGCACCGATCCGATGCGACAAGGCGTGCACTTGCCACAGGATTCGATGGCGCAGAACTCCAAGGCGAAGCGCGCCTGCCGTGCCATGTCGACGGTGTCGTCGAACACCACGACGCCGCCATGGCCGATCAACCCGTCAAGGGCCGCAAATGACTCGTAGTCGAATGGCGTGTCGAACAAACTGCGCGGGAAGTACGCGCCGAGCGGCCCGCCGACCTGGACGGCCCGCACCGATCGACCGCTCGCCGTACCACCGCCGATGTCGTCGACGATCTCACCAAGAGAGAGGCCAAACGCCGCCTCGAACAAGCCGCCGTATTTGACATTGCCGGCAAGTTGAATGGGCATTGTGCCACGCGAGCGACCGACGCCGAGATCGGCATAGTTCTTCGCGCCTTCCGCCAAGATCGCCGGCACCGAGACCAGCGAGATCACGTTGTTGATGACGGTTGGCCTACCGAACAGGCCTTTGTGCGCGGGCAGCGGCGGCTTGGCGCGCACCTGGCCGCGCCTTCCTTCCAGGCTCTCCAGCAGCGAAGTTTCCTCGCCGCAGACATAGGCACCTGCACCGACGCGGATCTCGATTTCGAAACCAGCCTTTTGGCCGAGCAAATCCTGCGCCTCGGCAATGGTCACGGCGCGCTCCATGATGCGGATCGCATCAGGGTATTCGGAACGAATGTAGACATATCCCTTGGTGGCCCCGACCGCGAAGCCTGCAATCGCCATTCCTTCGATCAAAAGGAATGGATCCCCTTCCATGATCATACGATCGGCATAAGTTCCCGAGTCGCCTTCGTCGGCATTACAAACGATGTATTTGCGGCCGGCCGGAGTGTCGGCGACGGTCTTCCACTTGATGCCGGTCGGGAATCCTGCGCCGCCGCGACCACGAAGGCCGGACTTGGTCACTTCCTCGATTGTCGCCGTGGGGCCAAGGCTTCGTGCGCGTTCCAAACCGCGCCAGCCGCCAGTAGCCCGATAGTCGGCGATCGACAGCGGCTCGATGACGCCACAGCGCGCAAAGGTGAAGCGGGTCTGACGCTTGAGAAACGGAATGTCTTCTGGGCGACCAAGGCAAAGCGCATGGCTCGTTGCGAACCTCGTCGCCACCAAGCCTGCTACGTCCTTCACCGCGACGGGGCCGAACGCAACACGACCCGCCGGCGCGGTGACTTCGACCATCGGCTCGAGCCAGAACAACCCACGCGATCCAGTTCGCACGACCTCCACGTCGACCCCGACGCGACGGGCTTCGTCGACAATCGCCGCAGCGACTTTGTCGGCGCCGACGGCACGGGCCGCAGCATCACGAGGAACGAAGATGCGCGTGGCCATCACCCGATCTCGCGTGCGATGTCGTCGACCGAGGCCGGTGTCAGCCGCGCCACCGGTTCGCCGTCGAGCATGGCCGCCGGCCCCGACGCGCAAAGGCCCAAGCAATAGGTCGCTTCAACGGTCAAGCGGCCATCCGGCGTGGTGGCGCCCCACTCCAAGCCAAAGCGGTCGAGGATCTGCCGGGCCAACTCCTCGCTATTCACCGACTGGCAAGCTTCGGCGCGACACAGCTTCAGGACATGGCGACCGGCCGGCTTGTCGCGAAAGTCATGGTAGAAGGAGACGACGCCGTGGACTTCGGCGCGCGTCAGATTGAGCGCCTCGGCGATGAACGGCACAGCAGGCCCAGGGATATGTCCGAACGCGGCCTGCACGTCGTGCAGGAGCGGCAGTAGGGCTCCCTCGCGCCGGACATGGCGCCGTAAAATTTCCCTGGCTTGCGACTCATTCCAGGCAGCCATTTCGGGCACTCCATCGGGCTGTACGCGCTGCCCTTGATCTTCGCTTTTGATCCGCACCCCAGAGCGTTGCAACAAAGCCATAGCGTGCTGCGATAGAACAAATCTATCAATTTGTTTATTTCACGTAACTTGAGCCAATGATTGGAGACATGCAAGATATATATTTGCTCACAGAATGCTGAAATATTGTTGCGGTTGCTTAAGCACTGCGGCTGCCGTCCCGCCCTTTGGCGAGGCGGCTTGCTTCGGCGACCAGGGCCGAAACCAGCGGCGTCAGCGGCTCGCGAGGCGGAACGACCAGTCCGATCTGATGGACCGCTTCGGGCTCAATGATGGGAATCGACCGCAGACGCTCCGTCAGACCCAACGTATCAGCGAGTTTCTCGGGCATGACACTCGCCCATCGGCCGGTACGCACATGGGAGAACAGAACGATCATGGAGTTCGATTCGAGTGTTGGCTCGGCCTGCCCTCCCGCTGAATGGAGCAGGCTGTCGATGATGCGCCGGTTCTGCATGTCCGGCGTCAGCAGGCAGAGTGGAATGCGTGCGACATCGGCCCAGGTGACCTGGTCGCGCTCGCCCAACGGGCTGTCGGCCGACGTCAGCAGGCGATACTGCTCGAGATAGAGCGGCACGGCTCGCATGCGGCCCAAAGGCTCGTTGTCGATATAGGTCAGACCGGCATCGACCTCGAGATTTTCAAGCATCGACAGGACATCCTTGGACGTCTTCGACAAGATCGTGAACTTCACGTTGGGATGCTTGGCGCGATACGGCGTGGTCAAGGTCGAGACCATTGCGAGGGCAGTCGGGATGGCAGCGATTCGAAGGTGCCCGCTCAACCCCTGTTTTAGGGTTCGTACCTCCTCCCGCATCGCTCTGGCGTCGGCCACGATGGTGCGTGCCCAGTCGAGCACACGCTCGCCTTCGGCCGTAAAGCCTAGAAAACGTGATGTTCGCTGGACGAGCATGACACCCAGCGTGTCTTCGAGCTGCTTGATGCCCGCGGAGAATGTCGGCTGGGTAACGCCGCACTGCTCGGCGGCCCGGCCGAAGTTCTTCTCCCGCGCAAGCGCGATGAGGAACTCTAGCTTGTCGATCATGGCCCCGTCGGCGCTCGACCCTTTGCCGAGATCATTGTACGATTGTCCATAGAACTATCAAAACAAAGCGTCTTGGGAGGGACGTTGCGATGATCCAAACGCTCGGTCTCCGTACGGCTGCGGTCGCCTTGGTGGCTGCCGTCGCCAGTTTCGGTTCCCCATCGGCAATGGCCTGGGAGCCCACACGCACCGTCGAATTCATCGTCCCCGCCGGCACAGGCGGCGGTGCCGACCAGATGGCGCGGACCATCCAAGGGATCATCACCAAGCACAGCCTGATGAAGCAGAGCATGGTGGTGGTCAACAAGGCCGGCGGCGCCGGCGGCGAAGGCTTTCTCGATATCAAGAATTCGAAGGGCAATCCGAACAAGCTGATCATCACGCTTTCCAACTTGTTCACCACGCCGCTTGCCACCGGCATCCCCTTCTCTTGGAAGGACATGACACCGGTCGCGATGCTGGCGTTGGATGAGTTCGTGCTATGGGTCAACGCCGATTCGCCCTACAAGACGGTCGGCGATTTCGTGAAGGCCATGAAGGCCGCTCCCCCGGGTCAATTCAAGATGGGTGGCACGGGATCGAAGCAGGAAGACCAGATCATCACAGTCGCCATCGAGAAGGCGACGGGCACCAAGATGACCTACATCCCCTACAAGGGCGGTGGCGAGGTCGCCGTCCAGCTCGTCGGCAAACATGTCGACGCCACGGTCAACAACCCGATCGAGGCGGTGGCACAATGGCGAGCCGGCAAGCTCAGACCACTTTGCGTCTTCGACAGCAAACTGCTCGCTGGCAAGGATAAGATCGCTGGGGAGATGTCATGGTCCGACATCCCGACCTGCAAGTCGCAGGGGTTGGACATCGAGTACTTGATGCTGCGCGGTGTGTTCATGCCGCCGGGCGTGCCAAAGGATGCGGTCGAATACTATGTCGAGCTCTTCAAGAAGGTGCGCGCGACTCCCGAATGGGCCCAGCTGATGGCTGACGGCGCTTTCAATCAGTCATTCATGAGCGGCGCCGACTACGCCAAGTGGGTGGAAGGAGAGGAAAAACGCCATCGTGACCTGATGAAGGAAGCGGGTTTCCTCGCCACCAATTGATCCTTGCCCCCAGGAGTCAGTTGCCGGGTACTACAATACGCGCGGCAGCGTCTTCTTGGTACGCAGCCGCGACATGCCGTAGGGACCATCGATGTCACATACTCCCGGTGAGGCACCCACACGTGGGCCACGTCAACACCTCATGGAAGTGGGGGTCGCTGCGTTCATGGCGCTGCTCGGTGTCGTGACGGTGATCGGCAGCCTGCGAGTCGGCATCGGCTGGGGCGCTGAGGGGCCGAAGTCGGGCTTCTTTCCCTTCTGGGTCGGGCTGATCGTCGTAGCCGCAAGCCTTTACAACATGGCGCAGGCCTACACCAAGGGCAGCCGCAAGCTGTTCGCGAGCTGGTCGCAGATCGGGCAAGTTCTCAAGGTCGTTGCACCTCTCACGATCTATGT
Source organism: Alphaproteobacteria bacterium (assembly GCA_016870055.1). GTDB lineage: Bacteria > Pseudomonadota > Alphaproteobacteria > Reyranellales > Reyranellaceae > Reyranella. The sequence goes on from VGCQ01000141.1 coordinate 7,970, forward strand.
CGCGGCGATCCCCTGGTTCGGCATTTACTTGGCATCGGCCCTCTTGATCGCGGGCTTCATGCGCTGGATCGGCCGCTATGGCTGGCCCCTTGTTCTGGCAATCAGCATTGGCCTACCGATCGTGACTTACCTGACATTCGAGATCTGGTTCCTGGTGCCGCTGCCAAAGGGGCCGATCGAGGAATTGCTCGGCCTTTAGGCCGACAGCCAACCGGGGAGCCAAGGGGGAATGGAAGGTATCGGCGATTTGATGACGGGTTTTGCCGTCGTGCTGAGTTGGCAGAACCTGCTCTATATGCTGATCGGTATCGTACTGGGCGTGATCATCGGAGTTCTGCCCGGTTTGGGTGGCGCCAATGGCGTGGCAATCCTCCTGCCGCTCACCTTCACAATGTCGCCCACCTCGGCGATCATCCTGCTGTCCTGCATCTACTGGGGTGCACTGTTCGGCGGCGCCATAACGTCCATCCTGTTCAACATCCCGGGCGAGCCCTGGTCGGTGGCGACCACCTTCGACGGCTATCCGATGGCCCAGAACGGTAAGGCTGGCGAAGCGCTTACGGCCGCCTTCACCTCGTCCTTCGTCGGCGCCCTGTTTGCCGTAATCGTCATCACTCTTGCCGCTCCTTTGGTTGCAAGTTTTGCCTTGCAGTTTGGGCCGGCCGAGAAATTTTCGGTTTTCTTCCTGGCCTTTTGCAGCTTTGTCGGCATGGGCAAGGAGCCGCCGACAAAAACCATCGCCGCCATGATGCTGGGGTTCGCCTTGGCAGCGGTTGGCACCGATACCGTCACCGGCCAACTTCGGCTCACCTTCGGTTCGACCGAGCTTCTGGGTGGCTTCGACTTCCTGATAGCCGTCATCGGCTTGTTCGGTATCGGGGAGATTCTGCTCACCATGGAAGAAGGGCTGTCCTTCAAGGGCAAAGCCGCCGGCATCAGCCCCGCGGTCGTGTGGCAAACCTGGAAGGAGCTGCCGCGTTATTGGATGACCTCGCTGCGTTCGTGCCTCATTGGTTGCTGGATGGGCATCACGCCGGCCGGAGCCACCCCGGCCTCGTTCATGAGCTACGGCATCGCCAAGCGTGCGTCGCGCAAAGGCGACCAGTTCGGCAAGGGTGAAGTCGAAGGAGTCGTGGCGCCCGAGACCGCAGCGCACGCCGCCGGAACCTCGGCCCTGTTGCCCATGTTGTCGCTGGGTGTGCCTGGATCGCCGACCGCTGCGGTGCTGTTGGGCGGTCTGTTGATTTGGGGCCTGCAGCCGGGTCCGCTGCTGTTCGTCGAGCAAAAGGACTTCGTCTGGGGCCTGATCGCCAGCATGTATCTCGGCAATATCGTGGGCCTGATCGTGGTGCTGACGATGGTGCCCTTCTTCGCTGCCATCCTCCGCGTGCCGTTCGCGATCATCGCTCCCATCATCTTGGTGGTCTGCGCCATCGGCGCCTACACGGTGCACAACAGCACTTTCGACGTGGTGATGATGCTGGTGTTCGGAGTCGCTGGCTATCTGTTCAAAAAGTGCAACTATCCATTGGCGCCCTTGGTCTTGGCGATCGTGCTGGGTGACAAGGCAGAGGAGGCCTTCCGCCAGTCGCTGCTGATCTCCCAAGGAGGGCTTGGGGTGTTTTTCTCCAACGGCCTGGTTGGCTCGATCATGGTCCTCGGTCTGGTCGCCCTGTTCTGGCCGGTGCTGTCGAACTTTTACAGCCGCCTGCTCACGTCCCGCCGTGCTTGACTGGGTGCCCTGTGGCGTAGCGGCCACAGGGCGACGGCCTTGACTAGGAATTCAGCGAAGCGTCCTTGCCTCCGGACGCTTCGAGGCATAGGTTGCGCGCCCTCGATGCAACCCCAGCCAGGGAGACGTTGATGATTTCCATCATGCTCAACGCCATCGCTCCCGCCGGCTGCGTGTCGGACCTCAGCCGCTTCAGGCGCTAGGGCCGGGTGCGGCCGCTGCCGAGCGCGCCGCCTGCTTCCTCTTTTCTGACAATTCACGTCGCCAGACGTTGCCGGTTCATCCGGCGAGCGATCGAGCGACCTCTTGAGGAGCCATCGCCCTAACGTGGGTGAGGCATCGAGCAATGACTTCCTACAGAACTGACCACGGGAAAGACCCGTTCCTCCGCACGATCCGATTCGTCGCCGATCGCTGGCGCCGGCAGTGGCGCCTGGCATCGGCCATGGCCGTCGGCTTGGTACTCATCGCCGCTGCCGAACTCGCCCTGCCGCTGTTTGCTGGACACCTGGTCGACGCGCTGGCCGGCGCCGCCGGGTCACACGACGCTGCATTGTCGAGCGCGCTCGCCGCGTTCGCTGCCATCGGCGGACTCGGTGTCGCCCTCGTGGCGCTGCGCTACGGCGTGTTCAGAGGCATCATATGCTTCACCTTGCGCATGATGAACGATGTGGCATGCGAGTCCTTCTGGCGCGTTCAGCGCTTCTCGACCGACTGGCATGCCAACAGCTTCGCTGGCTCGACGGTACGTAAGCTGAGCCGCGGCATGTGGGCTTTCGATCTTCTTAACGACACGGTGCTGGTCGCGTTGTGGCCATCGCTGATCGTGCTCCTTGGCGCGACGTTCTTGTTCAGCTGGCATTGGCCGCTGATGGGCCTCGCCGTCGGCACCGGAAGCCTCCTCTACGTGCTTGCGACGGTGAAGTTGTCGCTCGACTACGTCACGCCCGCAACACGCAACTCCAATATTTGGGACAGCCGCCTGGGCGGTGCGCTGGCCGACGCGGTGAGTTGCAGCCCTGTCGTCAAGGCTTTTGGCGCAGAGATCCGCGAGGATGCGCGTCTTGGCCGTGTTCTGGCACGCTGGCGCACGCGCACTTGGGTGAGCTGGAACAGGCACGTCGTTACGGGGGTCGCGCAGCAAGCAATCTTGATGGTACTGCGCGTTGTCGTGATCGGGCTCGCCATGCTGTTCTGGTGGCAAGGCGAAGCGACACTAGGCGACGTCACCTTCGTGCTCACCGCCTATGGCGTGATCAACGGCTATCTGCGCGATGTCGGCTACCACGTGCACAACATCCAGAAGTCGACCAGCGACCTGAAGGAACTC
>VGCQ01000142.1 GCA_016870055.1 Alphaproteobacteria bacterium
CTGCTGGTGCAGACCGGCCCGAACGTGCGCGAGCCGCAGAACCGCCGCGTCGAGATCGTGATCAACTAAGCGATCGCCGACAAACCACTTCGGGGACGGCCGGGCTGAGCCCGGCCGTTTCCTTTTGCGCCGGTCCGGGCGCGTGCATTGTCGTAGAGCCGCTACGCGCGGCGTTCGCGCTTTTCGGGTTGGCTGGGGCCGGACCGGTCTCTATATCCGGGCGCAGGAGAATAGCTCATGGCGCAAGTGTTGATGCCCAAGGCAACTGCCGTCTGGTTGGTCGAGAACACGACCCTGACCTTCGACCAGATCTCGGCCTTCACCAACCTGCATCCGCTGGAGGTCCAGGCGATCGCCGACGGGGAAGTTGCAGGTGGCATGACGGGACTTGATCCGACGACCAACGGGCAGCTCACCAAAGACGAGATCAAGCGGGCCGAGGCCGATCCGGCGGCCCGCCTCAAGCTCAGCCCGCGCGATGTTCCCGAGCCGGTGGCACGCTCCAAGGGCCCGCGCTACACGCCGGTCGCCAAGCGCCAAGATCGGCCCGACGCCATTGCCTGGCTGCTCAAGGTCCATCCCGAGCTGCAGGATTCGCAAGTCGCCAAGCTGGTCGGCTCGACCAAGAGCACCGTCCAGTCGGTGCGCGACCGCACCCACTGGAACATGCAGAACGTGCGGCCACGCGATCCGGTGACATTGGGCCTGTGCTCGCTCAAGGATCTCAACGACTCGGTCGACCGGGCTCGCCGCAAGGCCGCCCGTGAGGACGCCGCGCGCAAGAAGGCGGCGGCCCGCGGCGCCGCCGGCGAGGGCGTGCCGGAGGCGGCGGCAGCGGATGCCGTGCCTGCGGCGACGATCGACCCGGCTGCGGCCGACCAACCCGACGTCGACGATCCGACGCGGCACTAAATCCGACGTTGCCGACAACTTCGCGCTCGCCAGTGGGCGCGGAGAGCGGCACACTGTTCCGCAACGGGCGCGGCAAGCGCGTCGAGTTCTGTGAACAGGGAGGTAGTGTCCAGATGATTCGCCTGACGGGTGCGGCGATTGCTGCCGCTGCATTGTCGCTGACCTTGGCCGGCGGAGTGGCCGCCCAGGACAAGGCCACCGAGCTTCGCTACACGACCGGCGCGCCGGAGCAGACCCCATGGGTCAATCCGCAGCTCCGCCGCTTCGAGAAGGATGTCGAGGAGGAGAGCGGCGGCAAGCTCAAGATCTCGTCGTTCATTGCCGCGCAGCTCGGCAACGAGCAGGACACCGTGCAGCAGGTGGCGCGCGGCCGCATCGACATGGGTGGCTTCTCGAACGGCGCCGTGGCGCTGATCGCCCCCGAGCTCGCGCTGCTCGGCTTGCCGTTTTTCTTCAAGAACGTGGCGGAGCAGGACTGCACCGTCGACAAGATGACCAAGACGGTGTCCGACCTGCTGGCCAAGAAGGGCATCAAGTTCCTGGGCTGGACCGAAGTGGGCACCGCCGACGTGGTGGGCAAGAAGCCGTACCTCGTGCCGGGCGACGTCAAGGGACTGAAGGCGGCGTCGGCCGCCAACAAGGTGTCGGCCACCATGTGGACGACGCTCGGCGCCAACCCGACGCCGATCGGCATCACCGAAATCGCCTCGGCGTTCCAGACCGGTCTCGCCGACGTCAACGCCACCGTCGTGACCTTCTACCTGCCGTCGGGCTTGGCCAAGGTGGCGCCGGTGCTGTCACGCGTCGAGCTGGCCGATGCGCCGGGCATCCTTCTCATCAACAAGGCTGTCTACGACAAGTTGCCGGCCGCCGAGAAGATGGCGTTGGACAAGGCGATCGCCCGACGTTCGGCCGATCAACTCCGCAAGGAGATCCGCGGCTTCGAGGAGAACCTGCGTCAGATGCATGTGAAGGCCGGCGGCACGATCGCCACGCCGACTCCCGAGCAGCGCGAGCAGTGGCGCAAGGTGCTGCAGCCGGCTTGGCCCAAGATGGTCCAGGACGTGGGCGGTGAGGCCCAGGCCTTCTACAAGGAAATGGAAGCCGCCCGCGCGGCTTGCGACAAGAAGGCCTAAGCACTTTTCATGAGTGACGCGCGCAAGGCGCACGCCGCGCCGCCCGGTGCGGCGCGGCTGCTGGCGGTCTGGCACACGGCCGAGTGCTGGCTTGCCGTCACGTGCTTTGCCTTCATTGCCATCATCCTGGTGCTCGACGTGCTGGGCCGCGAGTTCCTGGCGCCGATCCTGAACTTCCTCGACATCGATGCCGGCCCAACCGGCATCTTCGCCTCGCAGCGAATGTCGATCTACGCGCTGGTGTTGGGCAGCTTCGCCGGCATCGGCATCGCCACCGCCACCGGCAGCCATCTGGTGCCGCGCGTCGGCTTCGGCTGGGTGCCGAAGGCGTGGGGGCCGGCCATGGACCGGCTGGCCGACCTCCTCACGGGCTGCTTTCTGCTCGGCTTCACCTGGTACGGCTTCAAGTTCGTCCATTCGTCCTACGTGGTCGATCTGCGCGCGCCGGTGCTCGACTGGTCGGTGTGGCCGTTCCAGCTCGCCATCCCGCTCGGCTTCCTGTCGGCGGCCTGCCGCTACTTCGCCTACGCGCTGTGGCCGACGTTGCGCCCCGGCCTGCCGGAATTCCAAGAATGAACGCGGTCCTGCTGCTCGGGCTGATCGCGGCCCTGCTGTTCCTGCGCCAGCCGCTGCTGATCATCCTGATGTCGGCGGCGGTGTTCGTCCATCTCGTGTGGGGCCGCGGCCAGCTCGACTACATCGTCGAGGACATGTGGATCGGCCTCGACAAGGAGCTGATCCTCTCCATCCCGCTGTTCATCCTGTGCGGCAACGTCATGACGCGCGGCTCGATCGCCCAGCGCCTGATCGACATGCTGGCCGCCATCACGCGGCCGCTGCCGGGCGGCATGGCGGTGGCCTGCGTGCTCGCCTGCGCGGTGTTCGCGGCGATCTCGGGCTCCTCGATCGTCACCATGCTGGCGATCGGCTCGGTGATGTTCCCGGCCATGCGGCAGGCCGGCTACGACCTCAAATTCACCCTGGGCGCCATCATGTCGGGCGGCACGCTCGGCATCATCATCCCGCCGTCGATTCCGATGATCATCTACGGGCTGGTCACCGAGACGTCGATCGTCGACCTCTTCGCCGCGGGCTTCGGCCCGGGCATTCTGCTGACCGTCGTATTGTCGGTCTACGCCATTTGGGTCAATCGCCGGCGGCCGACCGAGGCCTTCGACCTCGACGAGTTCGTGCGCTCGTTCCGCCGCGGCATTTGGGCCGTGCTGATGCCGGTGATCATGCTGGGCGGCATCTACACCGGCTGGTTCACCGCCACCGAGGCCGCGGCCGTGGCGCTGGCCTACGCCATGGTGATCGAGATCTTCGTGCACAAGGAACTGAAGCTCGGCGACTTCTACAACATCGTGCTCGAGGCCTCCAAGCTCGGCGGCTCGCTGTTCCCGGTGCTGGCGGTGGCACTCAGCCTCAACATCATCCTGATCGAGCACCGCATCCCGCAGGGCATGGTGGCGTTCATGCAGGGCTACATCGACAGCCCGCTCGTCTTCATGCTGCTGGTCAACGTCCTGCTGCTGATCGTCGGCTGCCTGATGACGACTGGCGAGGCCATCCTGGTGCTGGCGCCGCTGCTGGCGCCGGTCGCCGCGGCCTACGGCTACGACAAGGTGATCTTCGGCCTGATCATGATCTTGAACCTCGAGATCGGCTATCTGACGCCGCCGGTCGGGCTCAACCTGATCGTGGCGATGAGCGCCTTCAAGCAGCCGTTCGGCCTGCTGTGTCGCGCCGCCGTGCCGTTCATCTTCCTGATGCTGGGCTGCCTCGCCCTGGTCGTGTGGCAGCCGTGGATCGCCATGTACTTCGTCACCGGCAAGTTCTGAGCGTCACACCGTCAGCATCACTTTGCCGACATGGTCGGCACGCTCCAGCTCGGCATGGGCGCCGGCCGCTCGGGCGAGCGGGTAGGTCTTGTAGATGATGGGCTTGACCGTGCCGTTGTCGAGCAATGGCCACACCTTGTCCTTCAAGCCGCGCGCCATGCGGGCCTTGGCTTCGATGCTCTGCGGCCGGAGCGTCGAGCCGGTCAGGGTGAGCCGGTTGACCATCAGGATGCCGGCGCTGATGGTCGCCGTGGCGCCCGCCTGCACGGCGATGACCACGCAGCGGCCGTCCTGCTTCAAGAGTTGCAGGTTCTTGGGCAAGTAGTCGCCCGCGACCATGTCGAGCACGACGTCGACGCCGCCGGCGAGCTTCTTGACCTCGGCCGCCCAGTCGTTGTCCTTGTAGAGAATGGCATGATCGGCGCCGAGCGCGCGCACCGCCGCGGCCTTGTCCTGGTTGCGCACCGTCGTCAGGACCGTGGCGCCGAATGCCTTGGCGAGCTGGATCGCCGTGGTGCCGATGCCGCTCGCGCCGCCATGGACCAGCACGCTCTCGCCGGCCTGGAGCCCGCCGCGCTCGAAGAGGTTGTGCCAGACCGTGAAGTAGTTCTCGGGCAGGGCCGCGGCGCGCACCATGTCGAAGCCTCTGGGCAACGGCAGGCACTGGGGAGCGGGGACGGCGCAATACTCGGCATAGGCGCCACCGGGCGTCAGGGCGCAGACGGCGTCGCCGATCGTCCAGCCTGAAACACCGGCGCCGAGTGCGGCGACCGTGCCGGCGGCTTCGAGACCGGGCAAGTCCGACGCCCCGGGTGGCGGCGGATAGAGGCCGGCGCGCTGGGCGATGTCCGGCCGATTGACGCCGGCGGCCGCGACCTTGATCAAGATCTCGCCGGCCTTCGGCTGCGGCAGCGGCCGCGTCGTCGCCACCAGCGCCTCGGGTCCGCCGGGCTTCTTGATCTCGACGCAGTTCATCGTTGCGGGGAGCGCGCTCATGGTCGGCCTTCCGGTGTCGTGGGAGCAATGGTAGGTCTCCCTTAGCCGCTTCCGTGGAGCCACGCCATGGCCTTCGACCTCGACGATCTCGACCCCCGGCAGAAGAAGCCGCAGCCCAAGAACCTCGACACCCTGAACATCGGGGATCTCGAGGAGTATGCCGCCGTGCTCAAGGCCGAGTTGGCGCGTGTCGAGGACAAGATCAAATCCAAGCAGGGTCACGCCGCGGCCGCGGCCGCCTTGTTCAAGAAGTAGACGATCGTGGTCGACGCCAAATTCCTGAAGCCCGACACGCTGGCCCTGCACGCCGGTCAGCATCCCGACCCGGTGACCGGTGCGCGCGCGGTGCCGATCTATCAGACGACGTCCTACGTCTTCCGCGACGTCGACCATGCCGCCAGCCTGTTCAACCTCGAGGTCGGCGGGCACATCTACAGCCGCATCTCCAATCCGACCGTCGCCGTGTTCGAGGAGCGGGTGGCGGCCCTGGAGGAGGGCAGCGGCGCGCTCGGCGTGTCGAGCGGTCAGGCGGCGTTGCATATCGCGATCGCCACCCTGATGGGGGCGGGCGGCCACATCGTGGCGTCGACGTCGCTCTATGGCGGCACGCGCAACATGCTGGGCCTGACCTTGCCGCGCTTCGGCATCACCGCGACGTTCGTCAATCCGCGCGATCACGATGGCTTCCGCCGCGCCATCAAGCCCGAAACGCGACTCGTGCTGGGCGAGACCGTCGGCAACCCCGGCGGCGAGGTCCTGGATATCCCGGCGATCGCCGAGATCGCCCATGCGGCCAAGCTTCCCCTGATGATCGACAACACCTTCGCGTCGCCGGTGCTGTGCCGGCCGCTGACGCTCGGCGCCGACATCGTGTTCCACTCGGCCACCAAGTTCATCGGTGGCCATGGCGTGGCGATCGGCGGTGTGATCGTCGAATCGGGCCGCTTCGACTGGGAGGGATCTGGCAAGTTCCTGACCCTCACCGAGCCTTACGCCGGCTACCACGGCATCGACTTCGCCGAGGAGTTCGGCCCGCATGCCTTCATCATGCGGGCCCGCACCGAAGGCGTGCGCGACTTCGGCTGCTGCATGGCGCCGCAAACGGCGTTCTACCTGCTGCAGGGGCTGGAGACCCTGCCGTTGCGCATGGCGCGCCACGTCGAGAACGCGCGCAAGGTGATCGCCTTCCTCGAGGCCAATCCGGCGGTCGAGAGGATCGCCTCGCCCGATCTGCCCGATCATCCCGACCATGCGCTGGCGCAGCGGCTGTTGCCCAAGGGTACGGGGTCGATTTTCAGCTTCGATATCAAGGGCGGGCGCGAGGCCGGCCGGCGCTTCATCGAGCGGCTGCGGCTGTTCTCCCATCTCGCCAATGTCGGCGACGCCAAATCGTTGGTGATCCATCCCGCATCGACCACGCACGCCCAGCTCGACGCGGCGGCGTTGCGCGAGGCCGGCATCGGCGAGGGCATGATCCGGCTGTCGGTCGGATTGGAAGATGCCGACGACCTGCTCGACGATCTCGGCCAGGCGCTGCGCGCCGCGACCAAGGCCTGATCATGAAGCTCACCGTCCACGGCCGCGGTGTGACGGCGACGACCGGCGGCGCCGAATTCGATCCCGGCAAGCCCGCCATCGTCTTCCTGCACGGAGCCGGCTTCGATCGCACGGTCTGGCGTCTGCAAACCCGCTGGTTCGCCCATCATGGCCGCAGCGTGCTGGCGGTCGACTTTCCCGGCCACGGCTGGTCGGAAGGGCCGGCCTTGGACAGCATCGCCGCCCTGGCCGACTGGACGGCGGCCTTGATCGACGCGGCAGGCCTCGAGCGGGCGGCGTTGGTCGGCCATTCGATGGGGGCGCTGGTGGCGGTCGAGACGGCGGCGCGCTTTGCCGACAAGGTGCGGGCGCTCGGCTTGTGCGGCGTCGCGGCCGAGATGCCGGTCCATCCCGAGATGCTGGAGTCGGCCAAGGCCAATACGCCGAAAGTCGAGGAGCTGATAACCTTCTGGGGCATCGGTAACGCGCTGCACAAGGGCGGCATGGTCTCGCCGGGCCTGTGGTTGCGCCGCGAATCGCTTGCCGTGCTGTCGGGCAATCGGCCCGGGGTGATCCATACCGACCTCGCCGCCTGCCATGCCTACAAGGACGCAATCCAACGCGCGGCGGCGATCAAGTGTCCGACCGTGCTGGTGCTGGGCGACGGCGATCTCATGACGCCGGCGGCCAAGGCAAAACCGTTGGCGGCGGCGATTGGCGGTGCGCGCAGCGTGGTGATTCCCGGCGCTGGCCATTTCATGATCGTGGAGCGCCCGGACGAGGCGCTGGAGGCGTTGCGCGGCTGTGTCTGATCGTGTGGCGCTGATCACCGGCTCGACGTCGGGCATTGGTGCGGCCATTGCGCGACGCCTGGCGCGCGACGGCCATGTCATCGCCTTGCATTCGCGGCGCTCGGCCGATGTCGGCCGGCGCATGGCGGCCGAACTCGCGGGCGCCAGCTATCACCAGGCCGATCTCGCCGACGAGCAGGCGGCTCGCATGCTCGTTGCCGCGGTCATCGACCGGCACGGCCGGCTCGATGTGTTGATCAACAACGCCGGCGAGGCGATCCGCATTCCTCACGCCGACCTCAAGGCGGCGACGCCTGCGGTCTGGCGACGCATGCTCGACGTCAACCTAGTCGCACCGTTCCTGCTGGTCGCCGAGGCCGAGGCGGCGCTGCGCCGGTCGGCCGAGGGCGGCCGGCCGGCCTGCATCGTCAATATCGGCACGCATGCCGGCGCGCGGCCCAAGGGGGCTTCGATCCCCTATGCCGCCGCCAAGGCGGGCCTGCATCATGTCACACGCCTTCTCGCGCTCACCTTGGGGCCGGCCATTCGCGTCAATGGCGTGGCGCCGGGCCTGGTCGAAACGCCGATGGGCGCCGACTGGCCCGAGGCGACGGCGCTGTGGCGGACGCGCTCGCCGATGCGTCGACCCGCGAAACCGGAGGATATCGCCGATCTGGTGGCCGCATTGGTCGCCAACGACTACGTTACGGGCGAGATCGTCATCGCCGATGGTGGGCTGAACCTCACCTAGCCGACCCAAGCCAGACGGAGGAAAAGATGAACGTCCAGACGCTGCCGCCCGGTTACAAAGTCGCACCGTGGACGCCGCCGGAGAAGATCGACGGCAAGATGCTGGCCGATGCCGCGGTGAAACTGATCGACCTGCTGCGCATCCGCACCCAGCCGATCGGCATGCGGCTGTTCGAGAATCCGGCCGACATGGACAAGATCCAGGGGCTGCGCAAGCCGACCGACGGTTTCAAGTTCACCATGTGCCAGATGGTGACGCAGTCGCGCTGGTACGGCTTTACGCTCGGCATCACGGTCGACAATACGCGCGGCGGCAATTGCGGCGGCGTGGTCGGGCTCAACCATCCCGGCGAAGGCTTTTTGTCGGGCGACCACATGAACGGCGTGTGGTTCGGCAACAAGGAAGCGTCAGCGGCGCATCAGGCGCAGATGCCGCGCGTGCCCGACGGCAAGTACAATGGGCTGGTGGTGTCGCCGCTGCGCTCGGCCCGGCTCGACCCGCCCGATATCTGCCTCTTCTACGGCACGCCGGGGCAGATGATCTATTTCATCAACGGTCTGCAGTTCCATCGCTATCGCCGCTACGACTTCACGGTCACCGGCGAGAGCGCGTGCGCCGACTCCTGGGGGCGGGCGCTGGCCACGCGTCAGACCTCGCTGTCGCTGCCCTGCTATGCCGAGCGTCGCTACGGCGGCGTCGCCGACGACGAGCTGCTGATGGCCTGCCCGCCGGACGAGTTCCTGCGCGCCATCGAGGGCATGGGCCACCTCGGCAAGAACGGCCTGCGCTATCCCTTCCCGCCCTACGGTGCGGCGATGGACCCGGCGTTCGGCATGGCCAAGAGCTACGGCTGACATGCTCTACGTCGTGGCCTGGCCGTTGCTGGCGGAGGCCGACGACATCGCGCTGCGGCGGTTGCGCGCGCAGTATCATCCCCGCGAGGCCGATCTGATCGGCCCGCATTTCACTCTGGTGTTCGGCGCTGCCGTGGCCGAGGAGCAGCGCCTGGGCGCCGCGCTCGCCGAACTGTCGGCGTGGCGAGCATTCTGGTTCCTGCTGGATCGCCTGGTCCGCCACGATCTCGCGCCACCCTCTCGGGCGGCCTACCTCTATGCCGCACCAGCCGACGGGGCGGCCGAATTGGTGGCGCTGCACGACGTGCTGAATCCCGAGCCCGGCCGTGACGCTTTCGAGCCGCATGTCACGCTCGGCCTGTTCGATCGCCCGGCCGAGGCCGAGCAGGTGGCGCGTATCGTCGAACGCCAGCATCTGCCGATGCATGGGCGAATCGAGGAGCTGGCGTTGCTGCGTCGCGGCGAAAGCGGTCTCGACACCCTGGCGCGCGTTCGGTTGGCGGGATGAAGCGCGTCGCTCGGCTGGTCGCCGTCGGGCTGGTGCTGGTGGTGGCGGCGGCCTTCGCGATCGGCCGGCCGGTGGCATGGGTCGAGGCGGCGCTGATCATGTGGGACATCGCGGCCGCGGGAAAAGGGACGTTGTGGCAGGACGTCACGCCGCCACCGCGCCAATCGACCGTGCACTGGCCGGGCGGAGAAGGCGATCTTTATCTGCCGGCGGGGCAGGTCCGCGCCGCGATGGTGCTGGTGCCGGGAGCCGCCGCGCTGGGTCGCGACGAGCCCAGGATGCAGGCTCTGGCGCGCAGCTTCGCCCGGGCGGGCTTCGCCGTGCTGGTTCCGGAGCTGCCCGAGGTTCGGCGACTGGCGCTGTCGCGTCGCGATGCCGATCGAGTGGCCGAGGCGATGCGCTACCTCGACCGGACTCGATCTGGCGTGCCGCTCGGCGTCGCCGCCATCTCCTACGCCGTGGCGCCGGCGGTGATTGCCGCCCTCCAAGACGACCTCGCCGGGCGCGTCGCCTTCGTCGTGGGCATCGGCGGCTATCGCGACAGCGAAGCGGTGATCCGCTTCCTCACCACCGGCGTCTTTCGACCGCGCGGCGATAGCCGCGAGTTCCGCGTCGAACCCAACAACTATGGCCGTTGGGTGTTCGTCCTGGCCAATGCCGGCCGGCTCGACAGCTTGTCCGATGCCCGCCTGCTCGAAGAGATCGCGCGGCTGCGCTTCGTCGATCGCGAGGCCGACATCGCCCGCTTGGCCGCCGGCCTCGGCCCGCAGGGCCGGGCCGTGCTGGCATTGATGGAGAACCGCGATCCCGATGCGGTGGGCCGATTGATCGCAGCGCTTCCCGGCGGCATCCGCCGCGAGATCGACGGTCTCAACCTCGCGCTTCACGACCTCTCGAAGCTGCGCGGCCATCTGATCCTGGTGCATGGCCGCGGCGATCCCATGGTGCCCTACAGTGAAAGCCAGGATCTGGCCGCCGCCGCGTCAGGCGCCGACGTTTCGTTGTTCCTGGTCGACGACATCGGCCATGTCGAGTTCACGGCCGTCAACATCCGCAACGCCTGGACGGTCTGGCAGGCGGTCTCGGCGCTGCTGGCGGAACGACGCTGAGGCCAGACCTACCGCCACAAGGGCGGCAGCGGCGGCAACCGCGCGTTGCCGGGCCGCGGGCCGATGCCGACCTTCGCCAGGGCATCGCGTATCTCGAGTGGCGCGCGCATGGTCGGTGGCGCCATGTCGAGGCCGCCCAGGCGGAGCAGCCGATCGACGATTTTTTGCCAGCGATCCGACTCGGGCGGGAAGGCGCGCAACTCGACCTGGCGGCTTTCGTCGATGCCGGCCTTGGCCTTGGCGATGTTGAGGGCGAGCCGCAGGCCGCCCAGCTCGTCGACCAGACCGGCGGTCTGGGCATCGACGCCCGAGAACACCCGGCCACGGGTCGCGGCATCGAGGCGGCGAGGGTCGAGTTTGCGTGCTTCGCCGACCTGGCGGGTGAAGTCGGCATATATCGTGTCGAGATCACGCGAAACGGCGGCGCGTTGGGCTGCGGTCGGTGGCTGGAAGACCGAATACATGCCGGC
>VGCQ01000143.1 GCA_016870055.1 Alphaproteobacteria bacterium
CTACTGGCGAGCAACGTCAACTACGCCGACTACGTCACCATCACACCCGAGGCCAAGGCGGCGCTGCGCGCCGTCGACGACCAGCTCTGCATCTCGGGCTTGGCCTATGGCGAGAACTACCAGGTCCGCCTGCGCACCGGCTTCCCGGGCCGCGACGGCGTCAAGCTCAGCGAAGACAAGGGGGTCGAGGTGGCGTTGGGCGCGCGTCCCGCCGTGGTCACGCTGCCGGGCAAGGGCTTCATCCTGCCGCGCGGCAGCGCCGTGGGAGTGCCGATCACCACCATCAACGTGTCGAAGGTCGGCATCGCGGTCTATCGCGTCAACGAGCGCGCCATCATGGGCTTCGCACGCGACCGCTACGACCCGACCTACCCCGGCACCGCGCCGGTCACCGAGCCGTGGGGCCTCTACAATTGGCTGAACGGCACCAACGGCGCCCTGCAATGGCGCGGCACCATGGACGTGCGCAGCGTCACCAATCAGCCGGTGACCACCGCCTTTCCGATTCGCGAGACCGTGCAGGACTGGAAGCCCGGCACCTACTTCATCGTCGCCTGGAACGCCGCCCTGCCGCCACCGCGCAGCTACGAAGAGGAGGAGAGCCAGACCGGCAGCAGCCAGGCGACCGGCATGTGGGTGATGGACACCGACATCGCGCTCACCACCTTCACCGGCGACGATGGCTTGAACGTCTTCGCCCGCTCACTGCAGACCGCGCAACCGATGGCCGGACTCGAGGTCACGCTGCTGTCGCGCGGCAACGAGCCGATGGCCAGGCTGATCACCGACGAGGCTGGCCGCGTGCTGTTCGCCGCCGGCCTGCTCAAGGGTCGCGGCGCCGCCCGCGCCGGCGCCGTGATGGCCTCCGATGCCGCCAAGCAGGATTTCAGCCGCCTCGAGCTCGGCAAGACGCCGTTCGACTTCTCCGACCGCGGCGTCACCGGCCGCGACCAGCCCGGTCCGGTCGACGCCTTCCTCTACACCGAGCGCGGCGTCTACCGGCCGGGCGAGACGGTGCAGCTGATGGCGATGCTGCGCGATGCCTCGGCGGTGTCGCTTGCCAACGTGCCGGTCACGCTGATCGTGAAGCGTCCCGACGGCAGCGAGTTCAGCCGCTTCAGCCAGCCGCTCGCGGCCGGCGGCGTCGTGCACCAGCCGATCGCGCTGCCCAAATCGTCGCGCCGCGGCCGCTGGTCGGTCGCCGCCCATGTCGACCCCAAGGCGCCGCCGGTCGGCAACGTCGAGTTCTCGGTCGAGGATTTCGTGCCCGAGAAGCTCAAAGTCGAATTGACGACGGTCCAGCCGATCCTGAAGCCGGGCCAGATCAACAATTTCGACATCCAGGCCGAGTTCCTCTACGGCGCGCCGGGCAGCGGGCTCACCGTCGAGGCCGACATGCGCATCACCGTCGATGCCCAGCCCTTCCCCGACTTCGCGCGCTACAGCTTCGGCTCGCACGACGAGCGCAAGGCCTTCGAGCCGCCATTTCTGACGCTGAAGGCGCCCGATACGGACGCCACGGGCAAGTCGCGCATCGAATGGAGCGGCGACCTCAAGGACACGCCGCTGCCGCTGCGCGCCCAGATCCAGGTCCGGGTATTCGAGCCCGGCGGCGGCCGCGCCACCAAGACCGAGAAAACGCTGCCGATGCGCACGCGCAACGCCTACCTCGGCATCCGCCCGACCTTCGAGGGCCGTTATTCGCGCGAGGGCACCGAGACCGAGTTCGACATCGTGGCGGTCGACGGCGCCGGCAAGCAGATCGCGCGGCGCGGCATCGAATACAAGGTCGAGCGCACCGACTGGGCCTACCAGTGGTACGAGGTCGACGGACGCTGGCGCTGGCAATCGATCGCCAACGAGCGCCTGGTCGCCGCCGACACCGTCGCGCTGGCCGGCGACAAGCCGACGCGGCTCACCTTCCGGCTGAGCTGGGGTGCGCATCGGCTTACCGTCATCGATCGCGAGAACGACACTCAGAGCACCAGCCAGTTCTACGTCGGCTGGTACGGCGGCTCGGACAATGGCGAGGAGACGCCCGACACGCTGCGCGTGGCGAGCGACAAGGAAAGCTACGCCCCAGGCGAGACGGCGCGCGTGCGCATCGAGGCGCCGTTTGCCGGCCAGGCGCTGCTCGCCATCGCCACCGACCGCATCGTCAGCACGCGCAATGTCGACGTGCCGGCCGGCGGCACGACTGTCGAGGTGCCGGTGTCGGCCGACTGGGGTCCCGGCGCCTATGCTCTGGTGACCGCCTGGCGGCCGCTCGACAAACCGGCCGAGCGCACGCCGACGCGCGCGATAGGCCTCACCTGGCTGGGACTCGATCCCAAGCTGCGCACGCTCGCCGTGCAGATCGGCACGCCCGAGAAGATCACACCGCGCCAGCGCCTCGAGGTGCCGATCAAGGTCGGCAATCTCCAGGGCGAAGAAGCCTTCGTCACCGTAGCGGCGGTCGACGAGGGCATCCTGCAGCTCACCCGCTTCAAGACGCCCGATCCCGCCGACTACTACTTCGGCAAGCGGCGGCTCGGCGTCGCCATGCGCGACGACTATGGCCGCCTGCTCGACACCCGCGCCGATGATCTCGGCCGCATCCGGGTCGGCGGCGACGCCGGCGACATCGGCGGCCTCGACATCGTGCCGACGCGCACCGTCGCCCTGTTCAGCGGGCCGGTGAAGCTCGACGCTCAGGGCGAGGCGAAGATCACCATCGAGGTGCCCGACTTCCTCGGCCAGCTTCGGCTGATGGTGGTGGCCTATGCCAAGAGCCGCACCGGTTCGGCCGACCGGCGCCTCTACGTGCGCGACGCGGTCAGCGCCGATGCGGTGCTGCCGCGCTTTCTCGCCCCCAACGATCGCGGCCGGCTGGCGCTGTCGCTGCACAATATCGACGGCCAGGCGGGCGACTATCGTCTCACTGTGCAGACGACGGGCGCGGTGTCGCTCGACCGCCCGATCGCCGAGACCCGCCGGCTGGCGTCGGGTCAACGCGAGCTCCTGACTTGGCCTCTGATCGCCGCCAACGAGGCAGGCTTCGGCAAGGTCACGGTCGAGGTCTCGGGGCCCGGCAACTTCGCGGTGCGCCGCGAATGGGACATCCAGGTACGCGCGGCGCAGACGCCGAGCGCCGTCGACACGGTGTCCCAGCTCGCGGCCGGCCGCGAGCTTACGCTCGACCGCAACGTCACGGCGAGCTTCGCGCCGGGCACCTCGCAAGTCGCAGTATCGCTGACCCGCATCCCGGGCATCGACGTCGCCGCCTTGTTGCGGGCGCTCGACAAGTACCCGTTCGGCTGCGTCGAGCAGACGACCAGCCGTGCGCTGCCGCTGCTCTACTACAACGACGTGGCGTTGCTGGGTTATGGGCCGGCCGATCCGCGCGTCCCGGATCGCGTGCAGGAAGCGGTCTACCGCATCGTCGACATGCAGCTGCCCGACGGCTCGTTCGGCATGTGGGGGCCCTTCTCGCCGGCCGCCGAATGGCTGCAGGGCTATGCGTTCGACTTCTTGTTGCGAGCCCGCGACCAGCAGATGGCGGTACCTGCCGCCTCCCTGCAGCGCGGGCTCACCTGGCTCAACCGATCGGCCGACCGATTCACGCCCAACGCCCAGGCCTATGCCTGGTATGTGCTGGCAAAGGCGGGATTGGCCGATCCCGGCCGCATCCGCTACTTCCAGGACAACGACGGCAGCAAGATCTCCGACGGCCTGGCCTGGGCGCAGCTCGCTGCCGCGCTGAATCACGTGGCCGAGCCGGGCCGGGCGCGTCTTGCCTTCGCCAAGGCGCGCGAAATGGCCGACACCGTCGATCCCAAGGACTACTACGGCTCGCGCCTGCGCAACCAAGCGGCGCTGCTGGCGCTGGCCGCCGAAGCCGGCGGCCGTGAAGGCCTGCAGCAGATCGCCAGCGTCGTCGGCACGCGGCTCACCGCCAGGAGCGAGTACACGACGACCCAGGAGCAGGCCTGGCTGGTCATGGCGGCCCATGCCATGGCGGCCGGCGCCGGCGAACTGATCTACGCGCTCGACGGCGAACAGAAGAAGGCGACGCGCGATCCGGTGGTGATCAACCCCGACCGCACCGCCATCCAGCGCGGCGTACGCCTGAAGAACGACGGCGACGGCCCGGTATGGATGCAGGTGACGGCGCGCGGCGTGCCCAACGAGCCGCTGCCCGCCGCCACCAACGGCATCAGCGTGCAGCGCGACTTCCTCACCCTCGACGGGCGACCGGCCAACCTCAGGGCGGTGCGTCAGAACGAGCGGCTGATCGTGTCGATCAGCGGCCGCAATATCGACGGCGGCCACCACGAAGTGGCGCTGCTCGACTTGCTGCCGGCCGGCTTCGAGATCGAGACGGTGCTGACCGAGGAGAAGGCGAAGCCCTTCGGCTTCCTCGGCAAGCTCACCGACACCCGCATCGCCGAAGCCCGCGACGACCGCTACTTCGCCTCGTTCAATCTCGGCCGCCGGACCTATCGCTCGTGGTGGGACAGTGACGACGACGTCAGGCGGGCGATCGGCTCGTACCATGTCGCCTACATCGTGCGCGCCGTGACGCCGGGCAGCTTCGCCCTGCCGGCCACCAACGTGTCCGATATGTACGCCCCGCGCATCCATGGCCGCACTGCCATGGGCCGCGTGGATATCTCGCCGCGGTAAGGCGATGAAGATGTTCGTACTCATCCCTCCCGCGCTTCGCGCCGGGGCGTGGCGCTTCTGGCCGCCAAGCGGCCAAAACGCCTGGTCCGCGAGGCGGACGGAGGGGTCATGAGCAATTGTAGTGCTGCTGATGACCCCTCCGTCGGCGTAAGACGCCGGCACCTACCCAAGCGTCGCTTGGGGAGGAAAGCCTTTACCATCCTCTCACTCGTCGCCGCTTCACTGGCGGCAGGCGCACTGGCGCTCGACCGGCTCTTCCCGCCCGACCTCACGCGCTACAACGACCGCTCGACGGAGATCGTCGATTCCGCAGGGCGCCTGCTGCGCGCCTTCACCACGGCCGACGGCAAATGGCGGCTCAAGACCACGATCGACGATGTCGATCCGACCTATCTCGCGCTGCTCAAGGCCTACGAAGATCGCCGCTTCGACGATCATTTCGGCGTCGATCCGCTCGCTGTCGTGCGCGCCGCCGAGCAGTGGATCAGCCGAGGCCGCATCGTGTCGGGTGCCTCGACGTTGTCGATGCAGGCCGCCCGCCTGCTCGAGCCGCGCCCGCGCAGCCTCACCACCAAGGCCCTCCAGTCGGCGCGCGCCCTGCAGCTCGAATGGCGCTATTCCAAACGCGAAGTGCTGGCGATCTACCTGACGCTGGCGCCGATGGGTGGCAACCTCGAGGGCGTGCGCGCCGCCTCCTTCGCCTACTTCGGCAAGGAACCGAAGCATCTCAGTGCTGCCGAGGCGGCGCTTCTGGTGGCCATCCCGCAGTCGCCCGAACGCCGCCGTCCCGATCGCTCGCCCGCCGCCGCGCACGCTGCGCGCGAGCGTGTGCTGGAGCGCGGCCTGCAGCACGCCGTGATCGACGCCTCGTTGCGCGACCTGGCATCGAGCCGGTCGGTGCCGAGCAAGCGGCTCGCCATGCCGATGCATGCGCCGCATCTCTCCGCATGGCTCGCCGGCCAATCGCCGCGCACTGCCGTGCCGACGACGATCCGCTTCGAACTGCAAGCCGCGATGCTGCAGCTCGCCCGCGAGGAGCGCGGCCGCATGGCCGATCGGCCCGACATCGCCGTCGTCGCCGTCGACAATCGCACCGGCACGGTCGTCGCCTGGCAGGGCGGCTCGGACTATTTCGGCCGCGCCGGCCAAGTCGACTTGGTGCGTGCCCGCCGGTCACCCGGGTCGGCGCTGAAGCCCCTGATCTACGCCATGGCGTTCGACGATCGCACGCTACACCCGGAATCGCTGGTCGAGGACGTGCCGGTACGCTTCCGCGATTGGCTGCCACGCAACTTCGACCGCGACCACCAGGGCGCCGTCACGGTGCGCCGCGCCCTGCAACAGTCGCTGAATGTGCCGGCGGTGCTCGCACTGGAGAAGGTCGGCCCACAACGTTTCCTGTCGACGCTGCGAACCGCCGGCGCCTCGCCCGGTCTGCCACCGGGCGACACCGGCGCCTCGCTCGGCATCGCGCTCGGCAGCGCCACGATCTCGCCGCTGGAAATGGCGGGTCTCTATGCCGGTCTGGCGCGCGGCGGCGAGTTCGCCCCGCCCGCGGTGCGGCGCGACCGAGCACGCCCCGAGCCGATTCGGCTGATCGGCCCGTCGGCGGCCTGGTATGTCGCCGACGTGCTGGCCGAAGCGCCGCTGCCCGACGGCTTCGCCAGCCTGCCGGTGGCTTTGCGCGAGCGGCGCATCGCCTACAAGACCGGCACTTCGGCCGGTTTCCGCGACGCCTGGGCCGCCGGCTACAGCGCCAACTGGACGGTCGTCGTCTGGGTCGGCCATGCCGACGGCACGTCGCGGCCGGGTCAGCTCGGCCGCCATGCCGCCCTGCCCATCCTGTTCAAAGCCTTCAGTCACCTTCCGGCCGAGGACAACGTCGCCAAGGCGCCCCCTGCCGACGCATTGCGCGTCGCATCCTGGCGCGAGCTGCCGGTGCGGCTGCGCACGCTGGGACCCACGACCGAGCCCGGCGCGCTCCGCATTGCCTATCCGCCGGCCGATGCCCGCATCGAGCTCGGCGATCGCGAAGCCGTGCCACTCACCGCCAGAGGCGGCCAAGGCAGCCTGCGCTGGCTGATCGACGGCCGGCCGATCGACGGCACGAAGTGGATGCCGGCGGGCCCTGGCGTCGCTCGTGTGGCGGTGGTCGACGAGGCGGGACGCTCCAGCGCCGTGACGGTGCGCATCGTCGAACGGCGCTGAGCCGAGCGATCGGTCGGACGGCGCGAGTCCCGGCGTCACGGATGCAACCGCAAGCGCGGCGAAGACAACGTCGACGGTCCGAGGGTCGCGCGGCTTACCGCACAAACGAGCCATCGCCGTCGCCACCAGCAGCCAGGCGGCATGCCAGGCGACGATGATGGCGGCGAGAAGCGCCGTCGCGATCGCTGCCTATGGCAGCGGCCACCCGATTGGGTCGTGGCGCCGAGGCCGGAAGTCGAAAGCGTGACGTTGATTTTCCAGTTATCGCTTGATCCGGCTTCGCGCCACTTGTTGGCGCGCCCCATCGGCAACAGCGTTTGGCGCCGCGCGTCTCGAAGTGTCTCGGCGTGGCTGCCGGACGACGCGCGAGGCAGTGTCCGACGCGACCCACTTCTACGGCGCCAGCTTCGCCTTGAGCGCTTGCGCAACCTTGGACGCGGGCTCCCGGCCAAGGGCGGTGCAAACGGCGCGGCCAGCGGCGGCGACAGCGTCGAGATCGACGCCGTGCTCGATGCCGAGCCCGTTCATCAGATAGATCACGTCCTCGGTGCCGACGTTGCCCGAGGCACCTTTGGCATAGGGACAGCCCCCCAAGCCCGCGACGGCGGTGTCGAACACCGCGATACCGCGCTCCATCACCGCCAGGATATTGGCGAGCGACTGGCCGTAGGTGTCGTGGAAATGCGCCGCAAGCTTTTCGCGCGGCACCTTTTCGGCCACCGCCTCGACCATGGCGACGCATTCGGCCGGCGTGCCGACTCCGATCGTATCGCCGAGCGAGACCTCGTAGCAGCCCATCTCGAGCAGCCGGCGCGACACATCGGCGACCTTGGCCGGCGCCACCTTGCCGTCGTAAGGGCAGGTAATCACGGTCGAAACATAGCCGCGCACCTTCATGCCGTGCCGCGCCGCCGCCTCCATCACCGGCGCGAAGCGTTCGAAGCTCTCGTCGATCGAGCAGTTGGTGTTCTTGCGGCAGAACGCCTCCGACGCGGCGGTGAAGACGGCGATCTCCGCACACCTGGCCTCGATCGCACCGTTCATGCCCTGCTTGTTGGGCACCAGCACGGGATAGCCGACGCCGGGCTTGCGCTTGATCTCGGCCATCACCCGGTCGGTATTGGCCATCTGCGGCACCCATTTGGGTGACACGAAGCTGCCGGCCTCGACCGCCGAATGACCGGCCGCCGACAAGGCGTCGATCAGCGCCACCTTGGCCTCGACCGGGACCGGCTTGGCCTCGTTCTGCAGGCCGTCACGCGGGCCGACCTCGACCAGCCGCACCTTCCTGGGATGGTTCATGACCGTCGTCTCCCTATCGGCACCCGCGATCGACGCCCGTCGTTCATCGCAGCTTCGCCATCGCCCGGTCGGCCGCCGCCAACGTTTCGGCGATCACCGCGTCGTCGTGCGCCGCCGACAGGAACCAGGTGGTGCGCTGGTTCACACGCACCCCTTCCTCCTGCAAGGCGGCGTGGAAAGCGAGCGCCATGTCACGATCGCACGCCGCCGCATCGCGATAATTCCGGGGCGGCGCTGCGCGTGTGAAGAACGTCTGGAAGATCGCCGGGAGCCCCTGGACCAGCAGCGGCAGACGATGCTTGGCGCCGAGCGCGGCAAGGCCCTCCATCAGCGCTCGTCCACGACTCTCCATCCTGCGATAGAGGGCGCCGTCGTCGCGCTCGAGCTCGTCGAGCGCGGCCAGGGCGGCCGCCATGCTCTGGACGTTGCCGTTGTACGTACCGCCATGCATCACACCCTTGTCGAGGAGCGTGTCCATGACATCGCGCCGGCCGGCGACCAGGGCGAGCGGAAAGCCCGCGGCCACCGCCTTGGCATAGATCGCAAGATCGGCGATGACGCCGAACCGCGCCTGCGCCCCGCCCAAGCCGACCCGGAAGCCGGTGATGACCTCGTCGCAGATCAACAGCGCGCCATTCTGCCGGCAGAGGTCGCGGACGCCCGCGAGGTAGCCGTCGTGCGGCAGGGCCGCTCCGCCATTCACCATCACCGGCTCCATGATGACGCCGGCGATCTCGCCGGGATGGCGCGCGAACGCGTTGCGCACCGCCGCGAGATCGTTCCAGCCCGCCACCACCACGTCGGCCAGCGCGCTGGGCGGCATGCCCGGCGAGCTCGCGACCGCGACCGGCTCGTCGGCCGGCCCGGCCTCGTTCAGCGACGGGCGGGTGCTGATGTAGGTCTGGTCGGTCCAACCATGATAGTGGCCCTCGAACTTCAGGATCTTGGGCCGCTCGGTGAAGGCGCGGGCCAGCCGCATGGCCATCAGCACCGCCTCGGTGCCCGACGTGGCGAAGCGCACGACCTCGGCGCCCGGCAGCAGGCGGCACAGCCGCTCGGCGAGCTCAGTCTCGCGCGGATGCTGGGCGGCATAGACCTGCCCGTCGGCCAGCGAGCGCGCCACCGCGTCGATCACCGGCTTGGGCGCATGGCCCAGGATGGCGGGGCCGTTGCCCAGCACGTAGTCGATATGGACGTTGCCATCGACATCGTACAGACAGGCACCCTCGCCGCGGACAAAGAACAGCGGCACCGGCGTGCTGGCATAGCGCACGTTGCTGCTGACGCCACCCGCCAGGCTTTTCTTGGTCCGCTCGTAAAGCGCCGTCGACTTTTGATAACTACGCATGGCCCCCATCCCGGAAAAAACAATGCCGCGGCGCACCGCTTGCGTCCATACTAGGCGTCGACCACGCCGATTGCGAAACCGAGGGAGACCGTCATGGCGCAGGCGCTCAGCAACCAACGCATCGCCTGGTTCAACGGCAAGTTCACGCCGGAAAACCAGGTCATGATCCCGTTCCGCGATCGCAGCTGGAAATACGGTGATGGCGCTTTCGACATGACACGGACCTTCGACGGCCGGCCGTTCCGGCTGAAGGAACATATCGACCGCTTCTACCGCTCGCTGCGCTACCTGCAGATCGATCCCGGCATCGGGCCCAAGGAGATGGTCGCGCACAGCGAGGAGGTGGTGGCGAGGAACGAGCACCTCCGGCCGGCGATCGGCGATTGGTGGGTGGGCCAGCGCGTCAGCCGCGGCGTCGACGCCGTGGGTGACGAGGGCTGGGACCACACCGGCCCCAACGTGGTGATCGAGGTGTTGCCGCTGCCTTTGGCCAAGCGCGCCCACATGTTCCGTGACGGCGCCGACGTCATCACCACCACGGTGCGCCGCACCGCGCCGTCGATGCTCTCGCCGCGCGCCAAGACGCACAATTATCTCAACATGATCATGGCCGAAAAGCCGGTGAAGGCGCTGAATCCCGACGCCTGGGCGATCCTGCTCGACGAGAACGGCAACCTCGCCGAGGGGCTGGGCAGCAACATCTTCATCGTGCGCGAGGGCGAGCTGTTCACGCCGTCCGAACGCTATGTGCTGCCCGGCGTCAGCCGGCAGATGACCATCGACATGGCCAAGCGGCTGGGCATCACCTGCACGGCGGGCGATATTGACCTGTTCGATGCGGCCAATGCCGAGGAGATGTTCCTCACCTCGACCAGCCTCTGCATCCTGCCGGTCAAGAGCTTCAACGGCGGCCCGGTCGCCAACGGCAAGACGCCCGGCCCGATCACCAAGAAGCTGATCGACGACTACTCGAAGGACGTTGGTTGCGACTTCGTCGGCCAGTACTTGAAGTTCCTGCAGTAGGCACGTCTCGCGGCTCCGACCCTTCGAGGCGCACCGCTGAGCAGTGCCTCTCAAGGTAGGCCGATCGACAACGCCACCGACCTTTTGCCGAGGAGCGCTCCGTAGCAGCGCGTCTCGAAGCATGGGCCACCGACGAAATCTTCACGAATAGCCTCTCCCGGCCCTTCCCTCCGCCGCTGATCGGCGTAGACTTCGCCCGTGGCGGATCGCGGCTCTTGGTGGCCTGCGACTTGGACTCGATGTCAGTGCCACGAGCATACGCCACGCTGGGGCCGCG
>VGCQ01000144.1 GCA_016870055.1 Alphaproteobacteria bacterium
CGGCGTCGAGGGCGGGCTGGAGGACAACGTCTTCCGCGGCCGCGCGCGCGTCTTCGAGGGCGAGCGCGGGCTGCTCGAGGCGCTCGACAAGGCGCCGGATTCCTTTCGCAACCACGACATGATCATCGTGCGCTACGAGGGACCGAGCGGCGCGCCGGGCATGCCCGAGATGCTCGACCCGACCTCGCGCATCACCACGCTGTGCCGCGAGCGCGGCATCGTCGTCGCGCTGATGACCGACGCGCGCTTCTCCGGCGGCTCGGTCGGCCTGGTGATCGGCCATGTCGGACCGGAAGCCGCGGTTGGCGGGCCGATCGCGCTGGTCGAGGACGGCGACGAGATCGTGGTCGATCTCAACACCAACCAGCTCACCTGCACCGCGCTGACCGACCAGGCAACTTACGCCAAGCGCAAGGCGGCATGGGACAAGGTGGTGGCGGCCAACGGCGGCATCCATCCCAATTGCGGGGTCGCCGACACCCGCCTGCTGCACCGCGCCCGCACCAGCGCCGTGCCGGCGACGCGCGGCGGCGGCCTGCAGCCCAACCGCGAGATCTGGGTGCGCGATCAACGCCCCGCCACGCGCTCGGGCTTTGCGCTGTCCAACAAGCATCGGCCGCAGGCGGCCAGGCATTTCTGAGGCGAGACCACCTTCGGACCTCGGGCGTCCCGCCCGCTTCTTGAAGCATGAGCGGGCCGGAGGCCCCGCAATCCTTATTGCCGTGCTTTTGCCCAAACGGTGAGGGAGGGTGGCGTCACCGAACGCCATCAGGAGACCTGCCGTGACCGCGCCGCGCCCGTCCAAGACCCACATCGGCAACCACAAGCTCAAGCCCGAGACGCTGATGCTGTCCTACGGCTTCGACCCGGCTCTGTCGGAGGGTGCGGTCAAGCCGCCGGTGTTCCTGACCTCGACCTTCGTGTTCGGCTCGGCCGAAGAAGGTCGCGACTTCTTCGACTACACCGCCGGCCGCAAGCAGCCGCCGCCAGGCAGCGCGGCCGGCCTTGTCTACTCACGCTTCAACCATCCCAACAGCGAGATCGTCGAGGATCGGCTGGCGGTCTTCGAAGGCGCCGAGTCCTGCGTGCTGTTCTCCTCGGGCATGGCGGCGATCACCACGACCATCCTCGCCGTCGCGCGGCCCGGCGACGTGGTCCTGCACAGCCAACCACTTTACGGCGGCACCGAGACGCTGCTGCACGGCACGCTGGCCAATTTCGGCATCGCTGCCGTGGGATTCGTCGACGGCGTCAACGAGATAGCCGTGCGCGCCGCCGCCGGGCAGGCGCAGGCCAAAGGCCGCGTGTCGTTGATCGTGATCGAGACGCCGGCCAATCCGACCAACACCTTGGTCGACATTCAGCTGATGCGGCGCATCGCCGAGGAGATCGGTACGGCCCAGGGCGGCCACCGGCCGTTGCTGGTGTGCGACAACACCCTACTCGGGCCGCTGTTCCAGCATCCGCTGACGCACGGCGCCGACGTGTCGGTCTACTCGCTCACCAAGTACGTCGGCGGCCACTCCGACCTGATCGCCGGCGCCACGCTCGGCACCAAGCAGGCCATCGCGCCGATCAAGGCACTGCGTGGCAGCGTCGGAACGCAGCTCGACCCGCATTCGTGCTGGATGCTCGGCCGCTCGCTGGAGACGCTGTCGCTTCGCATGGAGCGGGCCAACGCCAATGCCAGGCTGGTCGCCGAGTTCCTGCGCGACCATGCCAAGGTCGACAAGGTCCACTATCTCGCGTTCCTCGCGCCGGGCTCGGCGGCACAGCTTGTGTTCGCGCGGCAATGCACCGGCGCGGGCTCGACGTTCTCGTTCGACATCAAGGGCGGCCAAAAGCAGGCCTTCGCCTTCCTCAACGCCCTGCAGGTATTCAAGCTCGCGGTCAGTCTGGGCGGCACCGAATCACTGGCAAGTCACCCCGCCGCCATGACGCACTCCGGCGTGCCGGCCGAGGTGCGGGCACGCATCGGCGTGCTCGACACCACCATCCGGCTGTCGGTCGGCATCGAGCATCCCGACGACCTGATTGCCGACCTCGCGCAGGCGTTGGTGGCAACGACTTGAGCGGGCGACGCGCCCGTCAATCGGCGGTGGCGCCGGAGGCCTTGATGATGGGCAGCCACAGCGCCTGATCGTCCACGACCTGCTGACGGGCGGCCTGCGGCGAGCGTGGCGGCAGCATGTCGAAGCCCTGGTTGAGAAGCTTCTCGCGCACCTGCGGGTTCTGGCTGATGCGATTGAGCTCGGCATTGAGGCGCCCGACGATGGCGGCCGGCGTGTTGGCCGGCACCGCGAAGCCCTGCCACACCGCGACATCGAAGTCGGGCACGCCGGCCTGCATCATGGTCGGCAAGTCCGGCAACAGCGGCGAGCGTTCCCGGGTGGTGATGGCCAGCGCCTTGAGCTTGCCGGCCTTGACCTGCGGCAGCACCGTCGGCGTGTTGAAGAAGCCCATCGTCACCTCGCCGTTCAGCACGGCGAGCACAGCAGCGGGCGCGCCGCGATAGGGCACGTGCTGCAAGCGGATACCGGTGCGCTGCTCGAGGATCACGCCCGAGAGATGCAGGCTGCTGCCGACGCCGCTCGATCCGTAGGTCAGCTCACCCGGCTTGGCCCTCGCCTGGGCGATCAGATCGGCAACGCTGGCTGCCGGATTGGCGGCAGCGACCACGAGGATGTTGGGCAGCACGCCGCCGATCGAAACCTGGGTGAAGTCCTTCAGCGGGTCGTAGCCCGGCGCCTTGTACATGCCGAGGTTCCACGCCATCGTGCCTTGCGAGGTGAGCAGCAACGTGTAGCCGTCGGCCGGGGCGCGGGCGCCCTCGACGGTGCCGAGCAGGCCACCCGCGCCGCCCTTGTTGTCGACCACCACCGGTTGGCCGATCGCCTTGGCCAGCTCCTCGGCAAAGGCGCGCCCGACGGTGTCGGCGCCGGAACCCGGCGCGAAGGGGATGATCATGCGGATCGGGCGCTCGGGCCACTCGGCGGCGCGCACCACGCCAGGAAGAGCCAGAACGGCCCCCGCCAACACGAGTCGCCGTGGGATTTTCTCCGTCGTCATGTCCGTTTCCTTCCGTCCCATGAACGCCGCACGGGATCATCGAGCGTGCGCGATCCGGCGATGGATTTCCATTGCTATCGAGAGGTGGGCACCGGCCCCTGCCAGGGCAACCATGGCTGGCGCGGACGACACCTCTACGTGAGCCTGTATTGCCGTTGAAAGAATGCCGAATGCAGTCCGCCGTCAGGCGGCCTGGCGGCGATATGCTGGGTGATCTGGGCATTCCTCGAACCGTTCCCGGCGACCATCAGCATCACGCGATCGACTGGAATGGTCTTGAGTGTTCCCCGCTTCAGCAGCTCACTAAAGATGTCTTCGGGTTCGCCCTCGGGCACTGCAATCCAGTATCTCAGGGCCTTGAGCATGCTCTGTGTCCTGGGGTCATGCGCCTCGTAGTCGCCGGCAACATAGTGCGTCCCCAGAGTTTCTATCCGGGCGATGCAGATCGGTTCGCCCTCGCTCGCCGGATCTTCCGCACTATGGTCGGTATGCAGGCCATGTGGTTCGGGTACCGAGAACTTGCCGTACGCATAGTGCCCCTTGCGATAGCGCGCCGCCGGGACGAGCACGCTCAGCATCTCGTCGACATCTTCATTGTAGAGGCGGACAAAGGTCGCCATCGTGTCGGGCGGCCCATCGACGAACTTCTCCCGGAACCAACGATCGTCGATGTGCTCCGTCTTCACCTCGTCGAAGCGCTTAGCATGCTCATGGATCTCCGTCTTGACCGCTTCGCGGAAGCGGGCGATCGGGATGGGCAAACGGGTGTGCGCCTGGCGATCGTTGAAATTGGCATGCAGGCGCTCGACGATCGACCAGTGGTCGGCGGAGAACGACAACGGTTCCAGTACCTTCAACCTGGGCGGCAAGGCGGCCCACGCCCGACGAAGAGATGTCACTAGACTGGCCCTCCTGGCGCGCTGTCGCGAAAGCCCTATGATATCGCGACATCAACAGTCGCGGCGATCACCCTCATGGCAACGGTTCCGTTCAAGCACAGCAACAGTATCGTCATCGCCGCGCCGGCCCAGAAGATCTTCGACTACGTCACCAATCCCAAATCGTGGCCGGAGTGGCTGCCGTCGTCGCACCATATCGAGTGCGAGAATCGGCCAATGGGCTTCGGCGACACCTTCCACGAGCACTGGAGCACCCGCACCGGCCGCGTCGACCTCGACTGGGTGGTGATCGCCTGCGAGCCACCATCGCTGTGGATCGGCCTCACCAACACGACCTTCATCGGGCCGATCGTCGCCCAGTACAGCTTCGAGCCGGCCGACGGCGGGACGCGCTTCACGCGCACCCTGCGCAATCCGCAACGGCCGAAGGCCCCGACCGGGGACCAGATCCGGCGGATGGACGAGGAAGCCCGACTCGGCCTCGCCAACATCAAGGCCAAGGTCGAACGCGCCTGAGGCCGGGGCACGCGTTATCATCGGGAGCAACGCCATGAACCTCGCCCTCCCCCCATCCGCGATGAGCGCCGCCGAGCACGAGCGCGCCATGCGGGACTACGGCCGCCGCGCCGAGGCGCGGGCCCACGCGCTGGGCAATCGCGGGCCGATCCGGCTCGGCGCCGACGGCAAGCTGCTGCCCGAGATCGTTGACTCGTACTGGACGCATGGCTTCTACGTCTTCCTAGGCGTTGTCGAGCCAGAGGAGTTGGCCGAGCTACGCTCCGACATCGACGCCGTCCTCGCAGGCGCTCCAGTGGCGCCCGACGCCGCGGTCGACCGTCTCGGCCGGCCGGTTCTCGACCTCGGCATCCGCAAGCCGCCCTATCGCTGGGCCAAGCCGCTGAGCGACCCGGTCGGCGGCACGGACAGGAACAACGGCCGCCATCCTGCCGCCATGTTGCAGCCCGAGCCGGGGGTGGATGCACCAGCCTGGACCGTCGAGCTGCTCGACGGCAACCTGCATCTCAGCGACGCCTGCCTGCGCCTTTACGGTCATCCCGGCCTGCTCGCCGCGGCGGCCTCGATCCTCGGCGATGACTTCGTCCCCTACAACGAAGTGACGTTCGTGAAGGAGCCGGGACTCGGCCCCTCGGTCGCCTGGCACCAGGATGGCACGACGCACTGGACCGCGCCCGACTGGGATGCCGGCGCACACGGCTTCAACTTCATGACCCAGCTCTATTCCAGCACGGCGGCCAACGGCGTGTGGGTGCTGCCGGGCAGCCACCGGCACGGCAAG
Organism: Alphaproteobacteria bacterium; assembly: GCA_016870055.1. Classification (GTDB taxonomy): domain Bacteria; phylum Pseudomonadota; class Alphaproteobacteria; order Reyranellales; family Reyranellaceae; genus Reyranella. The sequence goes on from VGCQ01000144.1 coordinate 5,266, forward strand.
GCCGACATCAAGAAACTGGTGGCCGCCAGCGGATCGGACCGCATCGAGGGCGCGGTGCCGATGCTGTGCGATGCCGGCGACACCATCGTGACCAATCGCCAACTGGTACACGGCTCGTTCGCCAACTCCTCGCCCAATCGGCGCATCACGCTGAACGAAGGATTCTTCCCACGCAAACGCGTCCTTGGCGTCACGGCCCGGCGGCTGCACGGCGCGGTCGAGACTTACGACCTCGCCCGCATCGAGGCGCGCACGCGCATCCTGCAGATCGCCATCGACGCCCGCCGCCAGCGCTTCCCGCACGAGACGCCGTATGTCTACAAGCCGCTGGCCGGACGCGAGGACGAGAACCGCTGGACCGACGAGGCGCGCATCGACGTCCTGAAAAACTACAATCAGCTCGACATGTTCATTTGAGTTCACCCATGAACCACAAGATCGCCTTGACCATCATCCCCCTCATCGCACTCGCTGCTTGCGAATCGCCCGGCGAGTTGGCGCAGAAGCCGCCGACCTGGACCGCCGTCTACCAGGCGCCATGGGAGCCGTTGGCGAACTGCATCGTGGCGCGCTCGCAACGGCCGCTGCTCACCGTGACGCCGACCTTCTCGTCCGGCCGCGCGCAGGTGGTAGTGACCAACCCGACCGGCGCAGTGATCGGCTCATTCGACATCAGGCGGGTCTCGGCCCGCGGCACCGAGGTGGCCTATCGCAGCATCTATGGCGGGCCGACGACGGACGCCGGTGGTGGCGCCAAGGATATCGCCGACCACTGCGCGCGGGCCTGACACACCGCGCCCGCGGCGCCGCTACGCTGCCTGTCGTTCCTTGGCAACGGCCGCCGCCAACACCATTTCGGCGCATTTCTCGCCGATCATGATGCAAGGGGCGTTGGTGTTGCCGCTGGTCAGTGTTGGCATGATCGAGGCGTCGGCGACGCGCAGGCTGTGGAGGCCATGGACCCGCAGCTCGTTGTCGACCACGGCCATCGCATCGTTGCCCATCTTGCAAGTGCCGACCGGGTGATAGGTCGTCTCGGCGTTGTGGCGCACCCAATCGAGCAGCTCGTCGTCGGTGCGGAGGTGCGCGCCCGGCGCGATCTCCTCACCGGTCAGCTCCTTGAGCGGCGAGGTCGCCATCAGCTCGCGCCCCTTGCTGATGGCGGCGAGCACGCCCTCGCGGTCGGCGCGGGCCGACAGGAAGTTGAAGCGGATGGCCGGCGACTCGGCGGGATCAGCCGACTTGATGTGGACCGAGCCGGTGCTCTCCGAACGCAGCACGTTGACATTCATGGTGATGCCGCGTCGCCGCGAGATCTTGCGCTCGTGGCCGATGCGTTCGTAGAGGAAGGGCAGGATCGAAACGGTGGCGTCGGGCGTCTCGAGGCCCGGCCGGGTGCGGAAGTACAGGCGGATCGGCACCGAGGTCGTGGCGAGGAAGCCCTCGCCCCACAGTGCGTACTTCAGGGCCTCGCGCGCCAACCGCCAACCGCGGGCATTGTCGTTGAAGGTGGCGTTGGGCGCGTTGATCGCGAACTTGACGCGCGGCGAGTAGTGATCGCGCAGGTTCTCACCGACGCCCTTCAGCTCGTGGACCGGCGCGATGCCGAGGCTGCGCAGGCGCTCGCCCTGGCCGATGCCGGAAAGCTCCAGGAGCTTGGGTGAGGCGATCGAGCCGGTGCAGACGACGACCTCGCGCGATGCCCGCGCTTGGCGCTTCTGGCCGTTGGCGGCGTAGCGCACGCCGACGCAGCGCCTGCCGTCGAGGATCAGGGTCTCGGCCAGCGCCCCCTGCTCGATGGTAAGGTTCGGCCGGTTGCGCGCCGGATCGAGGTAGCAGAATGCCGTACTCTGGCGGCGCCCCTTGGCGATCGTCACCTGCGACATGCCAACGCCTTCCTGGGTTGCGCCATTGAGATCGGCGTTGAACGGCAAGCCGATCTTCTGAGCCGCATCGATCATCTTCTCGAGCAGCGGGATCTTGTGACGCGGCGTGTCGGTGATGCGAAGCGGCCCCGAGCGGCCGCGCAGCTCGTCGGAGCCGCCGGCGTAGTTCTCCAGCCGCTTGTAGACCGGCAGCACGTCCTGCCAGCTCCAGCCGCGGTTGCCGAGCTGCGCCCAGTGGTCGTAGTCCTGCGCCTGACCACGAATATAGACCATGCCGTTGATCGACGAGGAACCGCCCAACATCTTTCCGCGCGGCACCTCGATGCGCCGGCCGCCCGAGCCCTCGTCCGGCTCGGAGGAAAAGCACCAATTGACCGCAGGCAAGTCGATCATCTTGGAGACGCCGACCGGGATGCGCGACCAGAAGTAGCCCGAATCCTCGGTGCCGGCTTCGAGCAGCAACACACGGTGGCAGCCGTTTTCACTCAGGCGGGCGGCGACCACGGCACCTGACGAGCCGGCGCCGACGACGATGTAGTCATAGGTTGGTTGATCATGCGTCACGGTCGGCGCTCCTCGAATTGCGGCAAACTTGACCCAGCGGTCGCGGCCGTGGCAAGGCCAGCGGGACATCGCATCGCGGCACAGGAAGACGACCATGGAATTCGACGTCATGACGCGCGCCACTACTTGGGACCACGTTGCCGACCTGGCGCGGCGCACCGAGGCGGCGGGTTTCTCCGGCATGCTGTTCACCGAGGGCCATCAAGTGCCGTGGATGAACATCGCGGCGGCCGCACAGGCCGCGCCCTCGCTGCATTTCTCGACCGGCATCGCCATCGCCTTTGCACGCAGCCCGATGATCTCGGCCGAGATCGCCTGGGAGCTGGCGCACAACACCAAGGGCCGCTTCCGGCTCGGCCTCGGCAGCCAGGTCAAAGCGCACATCACCCGACGCTATGCCAGCCCGTTCGACAAGCCAGCACCGCAGATGAAGGATTATGTCCAGGCGGTGAAGGCCTGCCTGAAAGCGTTTCGCCGCGAAGGTCCGCTGCAGCATGACGGGCCTTACTACAAGCTCAGCTTGCTCACCGAACAATGGACGCCGGCGCGGCACGGCTACGAAGACGTCAAAGTCGACATCTCGGCGGTCGGGCCGATCATGGTGCGTGTGGCCGGCGAGGTCGCCGACGGCGTGCACGTCCATCCCATGCATTCCATGCACTACATCAAGAACCGCCTGCTGCCCGGCCTGGCCGAGGGCGCGGCGCGGGCCGGGCGCGATCCAGCCACGATCGACAAGATCATCCCGGTGATCGTCGCGGCCGGTGACACGCCGGAGGCCCGGGCGCTGCCGATCAAGGAGGCCAAGACCACCATCGCGTTCTATGGCGCCACGCCCAACTACGCCTTCCAGTTCGACGATCTCGGCCATGTCGGCCTGCGCGACCAGCTGCGCGAGTGCCTCAAGACCGGCGACAGCGCCAGGAGCCAGGCGCTGATCACCGATGAGATCCTCGATCAGTTCGCCGTGGTGGCGCGCTGGGACGACGTCGCCGACCGCATGATCGCCCGCTACAAAGGTATCGCCGCGCGGCTGGTGATCTATCTTGCCTCGCACTGGCGCGAGGTCGATCCCAAGGTGCTGGAGCGCTGGGGCGAAGTGGCCCGGGCGGTACGCAAGGCGGGCTGACGCGCCGACGGCCAGAAGCTACGCCGGGTCGAGCCCCTTTTCGCGACACACGGCCGCCGCACGCTCAGTGCGTAGAAAGTCGATCAAACCCAGCGCCACCCCAGGACAGGGACTCGATACCTCGACGCCTGCGACGAAGGTCGTGACCATGTGTAGGTCGCCCGGCAACGGGCCCAGAATTTCCAGGCCGGGAACCTGCAGCAGTTCCGGCTTCTGTTGTAGAGCGAGATCGACCTCGCCGCTCACCAACAGATCGCCGCATAGACCGGCAGGCGGCGGGAAGCGGGTCTTGGCGTTGATCTCGGCGGCGATGCCCAGGCGGTCGAGGAGCCTGGCGAAGTAGATGCCACTCGCGCCGCCGGCCGCGGGATCACTGTAGGAGATGGCACGGGCGGCACGCAGCGTCTCGATCAGCGCATCTCGTGTCGAGATGTCCGGCCGCGGCGCACCGGCGCGGATGGCAAGCGCCGTCGCTGAACTCGCGAGCACTACTTCGGTGCCGGCACGCACGCGGCCATCGCCGATCATGGTGTCCATGCCGGCGCGATTGAGGATCAACAGGTCGCCCGTCTCGCCCGCCCGCAGGCGCTTCACCAGCACCGGCGCAGTGTTCCAGACGACTGCAAGCCGGCAGTCCCGCGTCGCCTCGAACGCCGGCACCAGCGCTTCGAGCGCGCTTTGCACGGCGATGGTGCTGAAAACCCTCAAGTCATGCGTCATCCGGCGTCTCTCTCCGATCCGGCCGTCCAGCTTCGATGTATCACGTTGCGAGGCCGGTCGGCACGACGCGCCGGCCGGCCCCGGCGCTGCGGCATGGCCGCGACGTGGCGCAGGGTTGCTGGTACGGATCGGCGCACCGCCCTTGCGCTCCCGGCTCGCGGTCTGCCAGGGTGACAATTCCAGGGGGCCCGACGTGCCATACGCCACGATCTGCAAAGGCTGCTGGCAGCAGAAGCGCATTCCGATACCGCTCGGCGGCGCGCTGTCGCTGCCGCTGCGGGCCGTGGGAATCCGGCGCAGCCGCATGAACCCCAACACCTGCACGATCTGCGAGACGATGTTCGAGCGGATGATGAAGGCGCGCACCATCGCGGTCGACGGCACCATCCTGTTTGCCGACTTGCGTGCCTACGCCAGCCTGTCGCAGACACTGGCGCCGGCCGAGATGAGCCGGCTGCTCGATGCCTTCTACGACGTCTGCGCCACGGCGATCTGGGCGCATGACGGGTTGCTCAACAAGACGATCGGCGACGCCGTCATGGCGGTGTTCAACTTCCCGCTGCGCCAGGCCGATCAGTTGGCGCAGGCGGTGGCCGCGGCGCGCGACATCCGCCGCCACTTCGCCGAGAGCGGCGGGCCGCTCGGCGAGATCAGCGCGGCGGCGGGAACCGATTTGGGCGTCGGCATCGGCATCGACACCGGCGAGCTGAGCTTCGGCGAGTTCGGCAACACGCATCGCGACGTCACCGCCATCGGCACCGTGGTCAACCGCGCCGCCCGGATCCAGGCGGCCGCCGAGCGCGGCCAAATCCTGCTGACCGAGGCGACCCATCGCGCGCTCGGCGAGCATGCGGGCGCCACCCAGAGTGCAGAGCATACTCTGAAGGGATTCGACCGGCCGATTCGGCTGTACGCGTTGTGATGCTTCACAACCCATGGTGCGGCACGTCGCGGCTACGCACCAGCAGGGCGATGTTGCGGGCGAGCAGGAAGGTCGCCAGCACGACCAGGATCAGCTCGACGATCTGCACGAACGCCGAGTAGAGCACGCCGAACGGCTCGGCGACGACGTCGACCACAATCAGCGCCAGCGCGAACAGCGCGACCCAAAAGCCCTCGGACGCTTGGCGCAGCAGAAGATAGCCGTTGCCGTAGTCGGTTCGCAGGCGGATCGTCGCGGCGCGCAGCAGACCGGCAACGATGCCGAGCAGGCCGAGCATCCAGACTTCGGGATGACGCAGATC
>VGCQ01000145.1 GCA_016870055.1 Alphaproteobacteria bacterium
CGGCCCTCCTCGCGCGCCGTCTGCACGGGGCTGCCGATGTAGGACGGACTGAATTGGATGCCATGGGCGCGGACGACCTCCTGCACCTTCTCGCCGCGCCGCCAGACATAGGCCGTCGCCAGCAGCTGCGGATGGACGAGCTGTAAGCCGAAATAGCCGCGCCAGATCGGCAGGCCGGCCTGGCAGACCCGCTCCATCAACTCGGCCACGAAGGCGTCGGGCCGGGTGATCAGGCGGCCTTCCTGCACCAGCCAGCGGGCGATCGGCGCCAGGCGATCGCCGTCACATACCTTCGCGCTCAGGGGCCGACCACCGCCGCCACCTCCTCCGACGAGGTCCGATAGACCTTGTTGGTCGAAAGATCGGCGATCTTGTCGATGTTGTCGGCCACGTCCTCGACGGTGGGCGCGCGGCCCGTGATGCGCACGCCCGGCGCCTCGCGATACTCGATGCGCGCGAAGTATCCGGCGCCCGCGCTCCAGATCTCGCCGGTGCGCTGGCACTGCTCGCTGCAGAGATAAGCGACCATCGGCGAGACGAACGCCGGATCGATCTTGGCCAGCATCTCGGGCGTCATCAGGCTCTCGGTCATGCGCGTTCCGGCGACCGGGGCCAACGCATTGACCAGCACGTTGTATTTCTGGCCCTCGAGGCGGAGCGCATTCATGAAGCCCACCACCGCGAGCTTGGCGCCGCCGTAGTTGGACTGGCCGAAATTGCCGTAGATGCCGGAGTTCGACGAGGTCACGACGACGCGGCCATAGGCCTTGGCGCGCATGATCGGCCAGGCGGCGTGCGTCACATAGGCGGTGCCGAGGAAGTGCACCTTCACCACGAAGTCGAAATCCTCGACCGTCATGTTGTGGAAGGTCTTGTCGCGCAGCACACCGGCGTTGTTGACCACGATGTCGACCGTGCCGAAGGAATCGACCGCGGTCTTGACGATGTTGGCCGCGCTCTTGGGCTCGGCCACCGAATCGTAGTTCGCGACCGCCTGGCCGCCCGCCGCCTTGATCTCGGCCACCACCTTGTCGGCCGCGGCGTGATTGCCGCCTTTGCCGTCGACCGCGCCACCCGGATCGTTCACCACCACCTTGGCGCCGCGGCTCGCCAGCAGCAGCGCATGTGCGCGGCCGAGCCCATTGCCCGCGCCGGTGACGATGGCGATACGATTGTCGAAGCGGATGGTCATTCCTCGATCTCCCCTAAAGTCTCTTCGAGCGACGCTGGCGTCGCGGCCTCGATGTCCGCGCACAGCATGTCCGTTTCATGCCGCGCGTGGCGATCGATGGTCGTCGAGTCGGTATGGCTGAACAAGGATGTCGGTCGGAATGTCCCATTCCTTCGCAAGCTTGCGGATGACCGAAAGCGACATCGGTCGCTTGCGGTTGAGGATCGCCGATGCCAGCGAGCGCGACCCCAATAGACGTGCAAGATCCGCCTGAAGCAGTCCTCGATCGGCCATATGCGCCTCGATCGCTTCGATCGGCTCGGGCAGGTCGATGGGATCGTGCACGGCCTCGTAGGCGGCGACCAGCGCCGCAAGAACCTCCAAGCGGTCGGCCCGCGGCGACCCGCGTTTGACGCCGATCAGCCGCTCGATCTCGGCAAGCGCTCGTTGGTGATCGGCTCGCGTGCGGATTGGCTTCACCGGCATCGTCATCCTCGAATTCAAACCGTTGCCACGTCGATTCGATCGTAGGCCGCGTGCGTACCGACGAACCTGACCAGCACCAGACCGACGGCATAGTCGATCTTGACGACGAGCCGGTACTTGTTGCCGCCGACATCGAAAATCACCCTATTGCCGGCGACAAAGTCGACCGTCGTCCCGAACTGGGTACGCAGGTCGCTCGGCCGCATCCACTGCGCCCTGGTCGCGCGTGCATACCAAAGCTTCAAAGGCGCTTCGGCAAGCGGCTGACGCAGCCAAAACTCGCGCAGCGTCCGCTTGGCGATGACCTGCACGCCGGCTATCTACCATGTACACAATTTGTGTACAAGAGCATCACCCCCGCTGCAGGATCACCACCGACGCCACCGCCTCCTCCATGCCGATGACGCCGCCGCCGTTCTCGGCGAGCGCGATCTCAGCGCCCTCGACCTGGCGGGCGCCGGCCTCGCCGCGCAACTGGCTCGCCAGCTCGGCCAGCATGGAGAGGCCGGTGGCGCCGACCGGATGGCCCTTGGAGACCAGCCCGCCCGAGGTGTTGACCGGCAGCTTGCCGCCCGGGCCGGTGGCGCCCGAGTCGACGAACTTGCCGCCCTCGCCCTCGGGGCAGAAGCGCAGCATCTCGCACTGGTAGATCTCGCAGAAGCTCGTGGCGTCGTGCACTTCGGCCACGTCGATGTCCTCGGGTCCCAGCCCGGCCATCCGGTAGGCCTTGTCGGCCGCCGCCCGCGTCAGACCGGGCTCGTCGAGCGAGCGGTACTTGCCGCCGGCGAAGCCCACGCCCGCGACGCGCACGGCGCGCTCCTTCACCGAGGCCGGCAGCTTCTCGAGGTATTCCTTCGAACAAAGCAGCGCCGCCGCCGCACCGTCGCCGATCGGCGCGCACATGGCGCGGGTCAACGGATAGGACACCGGACGATCCTGCAGCACCGATTCGGGCGTCATCTGGAAGCGATACTGCGCCTTGTCGTTCAACGCGCCGTAATTGTGGTTCTTGGCCGCGCCGACCGCGATCTGCTGCTGCGTCGTGCCGTGCTTCCACATATGCCACTTGGCCTGCATGGCATAGGTATCCATGAAGATCGTGCGGTCATCGCCCGGCGCGAATGCCGAGCCCACCATCTTGCCCACCCGGTTCATCTCCTCGACCAGCCGGTCGTGCTGGCTGGTTATGTAGCCCTGGTTGAACAGGGCCGCCGTGCGCTCGGGCGCGTCGGGGCTGAAGAGCTTCTCGATGCCGATGCAGAAGGACAGCTCGTGGGTGCCCGCCAGCACGTCCTTCCAGGCGCCCATGAAGGCGGTCGAAGCGGTGGCGCAGGCATTCTCGACGTTGAACATCGGCACCCGCTCGGGAAACAACCCCTCCTCGACCAGCGGCTGGAACAGCGCCTGGGCGCGAATCGAGTTCTGCCCCCAAAAGCCCATGCCGCAATTGCCCAGCCAGCCGGACTCGATATCGGCGCCGGTCTTCATGCCGGCATCCGAAAGCGTGCCGAGATAGGCCTCGCGCGCGAGGTCGCCGAAGCTCATGCCCGGATGCTTCTTGAAGGCCGTCGTGTAGGCGCCGATCACATAGACATCACGCATGGCATTCCCTTGGTTGGCAGCGCGGTCATTTGAGCGTATCCAAAAGGCCCGCGCCAGGAGAACCGACATGGCCGCCACGGCCCAGGCAAAGCCCCCACACGTCGACACGACCATCGCCGAGTTGAGACGGCTGTTCGGCGATCGCGTCAGCACCGCGCATGCCGTGCGCGAGCAACACGGCAAGGACATCTCTTTCCACGAGGCGCATCTGCCCGATGCCGTGGTGTTCGTCGAATCGGCCGAGGAAGCGCAACAGGTCGTCCAGCTCTGCGCCCGGCACAAGACGCCGATCATCGCCTTCGGCACCGGCACCTCGCTGGAAGGCCATATCAGCGCCCCCAACGGCGGCATCTCGCTCGATCTCAGCCGGATGAACAAGGTATTGGCGGTCAACGAAGCCGACCTCGACGTCGTGGTGCAGCCCGGCGTCACGCGCAAGCAGCTCAACGAATACATCCGCGCCACCGGCCTGTTCTTCCCGATCGATCCCGGCGCCGACGCCTCGATCGGCGGCATGACCAGCACCCGCGCCTCGGGCACCAACGCGGTACGCTACGGCACCATGCGCGAGAACGTGCTGGCGCTGCAGGTCATCACCGCCGACGGCCGCCTGCTGCGGCTCGGCCGCCGCTCGCGCAAATCCTCGGCAGGCTACGACCTCGTCAAGCTGTTCATCGGCTCCGAGGGCACGCTCGGCATCATCACCGAGATCACGCTGCGCCTCTACGGCATTCCGGAATCCATGGTCTCGGCGACCTGCGCCTTCGACACGCTCGAGGGCGCGGTCAATACCGTGATCCAGACCATCCAGTCGGGCATCCCGGTGGCGCGCATCGAGCTGATGGATACCGAGACCGTCGACACCGTGAACAAGTACTCCAAGCTCAGCCTGCCGCTGAAGAGCACGCTGATGCTGGAGTTCCACGGCACCGAAGCCGGCGCCCGCGAGCAGGCCGAGATGGTCCAGGCGATCGCCGAGGAGCACGGCGGCGGCCATTTCGCCTGGACCGGCCAGGCCGAGGAACGCACCAAGATGTGGCAGGCCCGCCATGACGCGGCGTGGGCGGCCAAGGCGGCCAAGCCCGGCTGGGGCATGTGGGCGACCGACGTCTGCGTGCCGATCTCGCGGCTCGCCGAATGCATTCTCGAGACCCAGAAGGACATCGTGGCGAGCGGGCTCTACGCCCCCATCGTCGGTCATGTCGGCGACGGCAACTTCCATCTCACCATGATGGTGAACCCCGACGATCCGACCTATCTCGGGCGCGCCGAGGGGCTGAACGACCGCATGGTGGCGCGCGCCCTGGCGCTCGGCGGCACCTGCACCGGCGAGCACGGCGTCGGGCTGGGCAAGATCAAGTTCCTCTACGAGGAGCATGGCGAGGCGATGTCCCTGATGCGCTCGATCAAGAAGGCGCTCGACCCCGACAACATCATGAACCCGGGCAAGATCATCGGCCCGATCAACTGACCGGCGGCGGCCGACCGTGTCGTCGGATCGGATGGACGATGAGACGGAGCGCGAGTGCCGCCGAAACGTGGTGACGGACTTAAGTTCTGTCAATGACAATTGTCATTGATCATCGACACGGACGAGGCGGGTTCTTTTATTGCGATTTTTTGGGCTCACGGAGGGGGTACCCCTCGTCGGCTCTTACGGCATCGATACCATGGGTGGTGTTTTGCTGGCAGTGCTGGCACCGGCTTTCATTGGGTGCTGATGCGCCGGCCCGGTCACAACGACAGGCGGTAGAACGCCGCCGCATTCTGCCAGAAGAAGCGGTCGCGATCGGCCGGCGAGCGATCGCCGAGCATGCGATCGAGCGAGCGCACCAGCGTGTCGTAATCGATCCTGAGGCCGGCCACCGGGAAGTTGCTGGCGAACATGCAGCGCTCGATGCCGAAGATCGCGATCGCCTCCCCGACGACGCGGCGGTTCGAATCGTACTCCCAGGCGCTGTCCTTCAGGCCGAACTCGGAGACCTTGACGTGGACGTTGGGCTGGCGCGCCACCGCCTCCATGCCGCGGCGCCAGGCGGCGAGGCCCTCTTCGCTGCGATCCCAGGGAAAGCCGGTGTGGTTCAGCACGATCGGCATGCGCGGAAACTGCCGCGCCACCTCGGCCGCCTCGGCGAGATGCCAGTAGGGCACACGCAAATCCCACGACAGGCCGTACTTCTCGAGCAACGCGAAGCCCCGCAGCCACTTGTCGTCCTGCATGGTGCCCGGCGCTCCGGGCGTCATGGCATCGGGGCGAAGGGACGTCACCGGCTTGGAGCGGATGCCGCGCACCAGCGGAAAGCGCGCCTGGGCGGCCAGAATCTCCTCGGCGTTGGCGGTATGGAACCAGGCGTGCGCAACGATGGCGCCGGGAAAGCCGCAGCGCGCATGCACGGCCGTCAGCCACTCGGTTTCGGCGACTTGTCGGGCGCGATCCATCTCGGCTTCGCAGTGCACCGTCGTCAGCACGTTGTGGCCGCCCGCATCCCGCAGATAGTCGGCCGGCAGGTAGTTTCGCTTGATGGCGTCGTACGAACCCAGAAAGAAATGCGGTTCCGGCTGGTCGCTCAGGAACGGATAGCGGTTTGCCGCGAGGTCCCAGAGGTGATGGTGGGCGTCGATCAGGGTGACGGCGCCGGGCGCTGTATTCCATTGGCCGCTGATCGTCTTCACTTGATCGCCATGCCCTTTGCGGCCAGCTCCTTGCGCGCGTTGGCGTTCTTCTCGAGCCGGCCAAGGCCCATGCCGCGCAGCACGTTGGGCGCCTTGGTGAACTGGATGTTGTCGTAGCCCACGATCTCGACGCGATTGCCCCACGGATCGCGGAAGTCGAGGAATGGGCCGGGCAAGGTCTTCACGCCGGCCGCCTTGAGCGCCGCCCGCGCCGCCTCCTTGTCGTCGACCACCAGGCCGAAATGGCGGCCATCGTCGAGCGTCTGTTTGCGGCCCTTCTGCAAGGCGATGAACTGATCGCCGAGATCGATGAAGGCCATGGTCTTGCTCCTGCCGCGCAGCTCGAACTCGAACAGCCGGCCCCAGAAGGCCAGCGCCTTCTCGATGTCGCCGACCTCCAGCGCCACGTGGTTGAAGCCTACCAAGCGGGGCTTTTTCGATCCTGCCATCGCTCGCTCCTCTGCCGGTCCAACGAAGAGGTGGGAAACGGCCGTGCGGCGTGCAAGCAAAAAAGGGCCGGCGATCGCCGGCCCTTCGTCCGCGCGGCGACGACGGCTACAGCGCCGCCTGCACCATGATCTCGACCTTGAGGGCGGGGTTGGCGAGCTTGGCCTCGACGGTGGCGCGCGCCGGCGTGTTGCCGGGCGACACCCAGGCGTCCCACACCTCGTTCATCTGACTCCAGGTGCCGATGTCGGTCAGCCAGATGTTGGCCGACAGGATCTTCGACTTGTCGGTGCCGGCGTCCTTCAGGAACTTGTCGATCTTGTCCAGGATCTGCTTGGTCTGGCCCTTGACGTCGGCCTTGGTGTCGTCGGCGGTAAGGCCCGCCAGATAGACGGTGTTGCCGTGCACGACGGCGCTCGACATGCGGGGACCGGCGTTGATGCGCTTGATGGCCATGTTCTCTCCTCCTCCTGAAAAACGGCGCCGACCTTAGAGCAGATTGCGTCGCGGTGGAACCGCACAAACCTTGATTCTACAGTGGCTCGATGGAGGAGACATGAGCCAGGAAGTCCGCGGCATGCTCATCGGCCTGTGCATCGTGATCCTGGCGGCCGCCGCCTGGTTCCTGAAGGACAAGCCCGCGAACACATCCGGTACCGCCGGCACCACGACGCAACGTACCTCGCCTTAGGCGCTAGAAAAGCTCGCTGACCTTGATCAGCGCTCCCTGCTCGCGCAGGACCTGCCGCACACCGTCGCTGTCCACCTTGTCTCGATCAGCGAACATCGCCGCCGCGACGCCGGCCGCTTGGCCGGTGGCGAAGGCGGTGCCCATGACGCGCAGGCTGGCGCCGGCCTCGCGGTCGGCGTCGACGACGCGGCCGGCGGCGAACAGGTTGGCGGTGTCGCGGCTGACGAGACAGCGCAACGGGATCTCGTAAGCGCCCTTGTCGGGCGGATAGATGAAACTGCTCTGCAGCGTCTTCCGGTCGTGCCATTCGACACCCCAGGCGCCGAGCGCGATGCTGTCGGCCTGCGGTCGGCCATCGACCACGTCCTGCCAGGCGAGCCGGTACGCCGCCTCGATATGGCGCGCCTCGCGCGTGCCGAACTCGGGGCCGGTCGAGGCGAGATAGGCGTTGGCGCAACCGGGCAGGCTCTTGATGACCTCGAGATAGGCCCAGGCCTGCTGGCGGCCGCGCCGCTCGGCGGCGCTCCGGCTTTTGGCATCGCGCGGATCGTAGTCCTCGGAGGCGAGGTAGCAGACCATGTCGCCCGACAGCGGCAGACGGGTGAGCACGCTGCGGTCCTTGCTGAACGGCCCGCGTCCGGCGGCGCGTGCGGCCTGCACGGCGGCGGTGAGCTGGTCCGCCGTCACCACGACATCGCGCGGGATGCCGCCGAAGCGGGTGGCCAGCGTGCCGAGATTGACCGCGCCGTCGTTGCCGTAGCGCGTCGCCGCACCGGCGAAATGGGCAAGATCACCCTCACCGCTGGCATCGACGAAAGCACGGGCGGCGATCGTGCGTCGGCCGCCATGGTCCTGCCAGGAAAGGTCGACGATGCCGCCGTTCGCGCGCGTGGCGCCGCACACGAAGGCGCCGAACCGCACGTCGACGCCCGCCTCGGCGCAAAGCGCGTCGAGCACCAGCTTGACCGCCTCGGGATCGAACACCACGAACACGCCACGATGGCGCTGCGGGCCGGTCACGGCGTCGAGCCGCCGCAGACCCGCCAACACCTCATCGGCGACACCCATCACCGCCCGTCGCGGCTGCTCGCCCAACGTATAGAGGCCGCAATAGGTCAGCACGTTGCGCAGCGTCGCCGCACCGCCGAGACAGGGCCCCTTCTCCAGAAGGAGCGTGCGCGCGCCGGAGCGCGCCGCGGCGATCGCGGCGGCGACACCGGCACTGCCGCCGCCAACCACGGCGACGTCGTATCGATCCACAGCCATGCTGCCCGTTCCTCGTCTCGAGCGAAGTCGAAGAATCCGGCTTCGCCTTTTTTGTCTGTGCTGGGAGCGCGCCATTCCAGTGGCGCGCTCCCGGCGATGATCAGATCGCCGCCACCACCATGATCTCGACCTTCATCTTGGGATCGTTCAGGCGGGCCTGCACGGTGGCGCGGGCCGGGGTCTGGCCGGGCACCACCCAGGCGTCCCACACCGCGTTCATGGCGGCGAAATCGGCAATGTCGGCAAGCCAGATCACCGCCGACAGAATCTTGGTCTTGTCGCTGCCGCCCTTGGCCAGCAGCGAATCGATCTCGGCCAGCGCCTGCTTCACCTGACCGGCGATGTCGGCCGAGGTGTCCTCGGGGATCATGCCCGAGAGGTACATGCGGTCGCCCAGGATCGTGGCCTCGCTCAGCCGCGGGCCGGGATCGACATGGACGACGGTGGTGTTGGCATTCATGGGCTGGGCCTCCGATCGATGGCGATGACGTGGATGGGCGCTTCGTGGCCGGCAATGGCGAGCGGGCCGAGATCGCGGCAGCGCGCCCGGAGCTCGGCCGGCAACGGGCCCGAGCGCTCGGCCGCCGCCAACAGCTCGCGGCTCAGCAGAATGCCGGCGTCGTGCTCGCGCGTCATGTGCTCCAGCCGGCTCGCGACGTTGACCGTGTCGCCGAGCGTGGTGAACTCCAGGCGGTCGGCGATGCCGACATTGCCCTGGATCACCGGCCCGTAGTGGATGCCGACGCCGACGGTCGACGACCGCTTGCCGACCGCGAGACGCCGGTTGTGCACGCTGTCGATGTCGTCGAGAATCTCGACGGCGCAGAGCAGCGCGTCGCGCGCGTCGTCGGCCGTCTTTTCGGGCGCGCCGAACACCGCCATCAGCCCGTCGCCCAGGAACTTGTCGACCGTGCCGTTGTGCCGGAACACCATCGGCACCACCCGCCGGTGAAAGGCGCGGACGGCGGCGATCACCAGCTCGGGCGTCGCCACCTCCATGCGGCGGGTCGCGCCGACCACGTCGAGGAACATCACGGCCGCGTCCTGGGCATGACGCGCCTCGAGCGCCCGCACGTCGCGCGCCAGCCGCGCCGCCACGTTGGGCGAGAAGTAGCGGCCGAGATTGGCCCGCTCGGCCTCGGCCATCACCGCACGCTCGACATGGCGGCGCGCCCGCCAGATGGCGGCGGCGATCAGGCCGGTGACGACGCCCAGGATCACCAGCTGATTGACCATGAACAGCAGCGGATCGATGTTGTGCAGCTGCACGAGCTGGCGCAGCAGATCGAAGCCGTCGCGGGCGACGAAGCCGCGGAACGAATCGACCCGCTCGGCGGCGTGGACGACGAAGGCGAACGATACGATCTTGCCGACGCAGGCCGCGGCACCAGCGATCAGCACGACCTTGACCGAGAAGGTGAGCGCGCTCGCCGCGACATAGGCCAGCAAATAGAGGAATCCCGAGCGGCGGACCCAGGTCTGCAGGGCCCAGTCGTACCAGTCGTCTTCCGGGAAGTGGCTGGCCAGCAGGATCACCGCGACGTCGACCGCCGCGCACAGGCCCTGGATCGCCAGCACGTGGCGGCCGTTGCGGCCGGCAAAGGCCAGCCAGCCGACCAGGAACAGTACGGCAAGCGCCGCCGCCAGGATCGGCAGGCGCGCCCATGAGGTCGACAGCGCGATCCAGATCGCGATCGCCGCGAGCGCGATCGCCCGCGCCTTGAAGGCGAAGGCAAAGCCGCTCAGCTCCTCCTCGTGCAGGCGCTCGCGCCAGCCCGTGCGGGCGGGCCGGTCGGAGCGGCCGGCTTCGTCGGCCATCGCCGCTTCCGGCGAGCGCTCGACGCTCATCGTGTCTCCTTGTCGCGACTTTTCGAAGAGTGGCGACCCTAAAGCACATTCCGCCTGGCTGGAAGCAATTCGCAGGACGGCTCGGGGGCCGCTTGGGGCGTCCCTCCGGGGCCGGTCCGCGATAGAGTGGGATCGGGAGGTGATCCATGACCGACGAGGAAGCCGGCCGCGTCCGCGATTTCGTGGGCTATGGCCGCCATGCGCCCGACCCCCAATGGCCGGGCGGCGCGCATGTCGCGGTGAACTTCGTCGTCAACTACGAGGAGGGCGGTGAGCGCTCGGTGCCCGACGGCGATGCCGCCTCGGAGGCCGCCCTGACCGAGGGTTCGACCGCGACCTTCACCGGCCGCGACCTCGGGGCGGAGAGCATGTTCGAGTACGGCAGCCGCGCCGGCTTCTGGCGGCTGCACCGCATCTTCACCCGGCGCAAGCTGCCGTGCACGGTGTTCGCCATCGCCCGCGCTTTGGAGCGTAATCCGGAAGCCTGCGCCGCCATGCGCGAAGCCGGCTGGGACGTCGCCGGCCACGGCTACAGGTGGGAGATGCACGCCACCATGGCGCCCGACTACGAGCGCGAGCAGATCGAGCGCGCGACCGAGAGCATC
>VGCQ01000146.1 GCA_016870055.1 Alphaproteobacteria bacterium
CGCCTCGGGACAGAGCGTGTAGGACGGCATCGCCACCGCCCAGCCGCGCTCGGTCGCGCCGGCCGCGAGGTGCGACCACGACGAGCGGTCGAAGGCCCGCCAGTAGCCGCCATGGACGAACACGATCAGCCCGATCGGCTCGGTCGCCGGCAGGAAGAGATCGAGCCGCTGGCGCGGCGCGGCGCCGTAGCCGAGGTCGAGCCGGGCGCGGCCGCTGGCGCCGAGGCGCTCGCGGAATGCCGTTGCTGCTGCGCTCCAGGCCGGCGGGAAGCGCTCGGCGCCCGGGATGTGGGTGACGTTGGCATAGGCATCGTCCCAGTCGACGAGGCGGGGAACGGGGGCACGGGGCATGGCACGGTCCTACCGCCGGCGCCGTCCACCGTAAATATTTTAATCTTGAATATTTAGGCTTGAAATAATCACCGGCCTGCGCCAATGCTGGACGCGCCGCAGCGAGAGGTCCTGGCATGAAGGTGGCGGTTCTCGGCGCCGGTCCGGCCGGCCTGTACTTCGCGATCTCGATGAAGCGCTGGAACCCGGCGCACGAGATCACCGTGTTCGAGCGCAACCGTGCCGGCGACACGTTCGGCTGGGGCGTCGTCTTGTCGGCCGAGACGCTGGAGAACCTCGCCGCCAACGACGCGGTGAGCGCCGCCTGGATCCGCGAATATTTCGCCTACTGGGACGACATCGCCGTGGTCCACAAGGGCGTGCGCACGGTCTCGACCGGCCACGGCTTCTGCGGCATCGGCCGCATGCGGCTCCTGCTCCTGCTGCAGCGCCGCGCCCGCGATCTCGGCGTCGAGCTGGTCTTCGAGGCGGAGATCGGCGATCCGCGGCCCTACATGGCGAGCCACGACCTGGTGATCGCCGCCGACGGCCTCAACTCGCGTTCGCGCGAGGCCTTCGCCGAGGTCTTCGAGCCCGACATCGACCAGCGCAAATGCAAGTTCGTCTGGCTGGGCACCCGCCAGAAGTTCGACGACGCCTTCACCTTCCTGTTCGAGGAGACCGCGCACGGCTGGGTGTGGGCGCACGCCTATCAGTTCGAATCCGAGACCGCGACCTTCATCGTCGAGTGCAGCGAGAAGACATGGGCCGCCTGGGGCTTCGGCGACATGACGCGCGAGCAGTCGATCGCCGCCTGCGAGCGGATTTTCGCCAAGCATCTCGGCGGCCATCGCCTGATGTCGAACGCCAACCATCTGCGCGGCTCGGCCTGGCTCAACTTCCCGCGCGTGCTGTGCGAGCGCTGGTCGCACCGCAACCTCGTCTTGATGGGCGACGCCGCGGCGAGCGCCCATTTCTCGATCGGCTCGGGCACCAAGCTGGCGCTCGAGAGCGCGATCGCGCTCGCCCAGTATCTCCATTCCGAGCCCGGCCTAGAGGCCGCCTTCGCCAAGTACGAAAGCGCGCGCCGCACCGAGGTGCTGCGCCTGCAGTCGGCGGCGCGCAATTCGCTGGAATGGTTCGAGGAGGTCGAGCGCTACCTGCCGCTCGATCCGGTGCAGTTCAACTACTCGCTGCTCACCCGCTCGCAGCGCATCAGCCACGAGAATCTGCGCCTGCGCGACCCCGAATGGCTGGGCGACGCCGAAGCCTGGTTCCAGCGCCGCGCCGGCAACACCGACAACCTGCGGCGCACCCCGATGTTCGCGCCCTTCATGCTGCGCGACCTCAAGCTCGCCAACCGCGTCGTCGTCTCGCCGATGGCGCAGTACAAGGCGGTCGACGGCTGCCCGACCGACTGGCACTTCGCCCACTATGCCGAGCGCGCCAAGGGCGGCGCGGGCCTGCTCCACATCGAGATGACCTGCGTCAGCGCCGATGGCCGCATCACGCCGGGCTGCACCGGCTTCTACGCGCCCGCCCACGAGGCGGCCTGGAAACGCCTGGTCGATTTCGTGCACCGCGAGACCGCGACCAGGATCTGCGCCCAGATCGGCCATGCCGGTCCCAAGGGCTCGACCCAGCTCGGCTGGCAGGAGATCGACGCGCCTTTGGCCGAGGGCAACTGGCCGTTGCTCGCCGCCTCGGCCGTGCCGTGGTCGGCGGCCAACCAGGTGCCCAAGGCGATGGACCGCGCCGACATGGACCGCGTGCGGGCCGAGTTCGTGGCGGCGGCTGAGATGGCGGCGCGCTGCGGCTTCGACATGCTCGAGATCCACGCCGCGCACGGCTATTTGCTGTCGTCCTTCATCACGCCGCTCACCAACCGCCGCCGCGACGAGTATGGCGGCTCGCTCGCCAACCGCCTGCGCTATCCCCTGGAGATCTTCCATGCCGTGCGCGCCGTCTGGCCGGCCGAACGGCCGATCTCGATGCGCATCTCGGCCAACGACTGGATGGGCGAGGAGGGCGTGACGCCGGCCGAGGCGGTCGAGATCGCCCGTCACCTGCAGGCCGCCGGCGTCGACATTTGCGACGTCTCGGCCGGCCAGACGTTCAAGCAGGCCCGGCCGGTCTATGGCCGCATGTTCCAGACTCCCTTTTCCGACCGCATCCGCAACGAGACCGGCATGGCGACCATGGCGGTCGGCAACATCTACGAACCCGACCACGTGAACTCGATCCTGCTCGCCGGTCGCGCCGACCTGGTCTGCCTGGCCCGCCCGCATCTCGGCGATCCCTACTGGACGCTGCATGCCGCGGTGGCGCTGGGCGATCGCGACGTGAAGTGGCCCGATCCCTATCTCGCCGGCCGCGACCAGCTCTATCGCCTCGCCGAACGCAGCGCGGTCCCGGCGACGGGGATGAAGGTATGATCGCCGGACGTCATGCCCTGGTGACGGGCGGCGGCTCGGGCGTCGGCCGGGCGATCGCGCTGGCGCTCGCCCAGGCGGGTGTCGCCGTCACGATCTGCGGCCGGCGCGAAGCCGCCTTGGCCGCCGTCGCGGCCGAGCGGCCGGGCCTTCATCCGCTGGTCGCCGATGTCACCGACGAGGCGCAGGTCGCCAGCCTCTACGCCGCAGCCGAGGCGGCGCGCGGGCCGTTCGAGGTCGTGGTCGCCAATGCCGGCATGTCGGGCAGCGCGCCGGCGCACCGCACCTCGCTCGCCGACTGGCAGCGCACGCTTGCCGTCAATCTCACCGGCTCCTTCCTGACCGTGAAGCCGGCGCTCGGCGGCATGGTCAAGCGTCGCGCCGGCCGCATCGTGTTCGTCGCCTCGACGGCGGGGCTCAAGGGCTACAGCTATGTCGCGCCCTATGTCGCGGCCAAGCACGGCGTGGTCGGCCTGATGCGCGCGCTGGCCAGCGAGACCGCGAAAAGCGGCGTCACCGTCAACGCCGTCTGCCCGGGCTTCGTCGAGACCGACATGCTCGACGAATCGGTGCGCCGCATCGCCACCACCACCGGCCGCAGCGTCGAGGACGCGCGCTGGAGTCTCGCATCGACCAATCCGCAGGGCCGCTTCGTGCAGCCCTCGGAAGTCGCCGCCGCCGTGCTGTGGCTGTGCAGCGCAGAGGCCGGCTCGATCACCGGCCAGGCGCTGTCGATCTCGGGCGGCGAGACATGGTGAGCGCTCCTTCCGCCAAGGACCGGCTGCGGCTGTGGGTCCGCCTGCTGCGCGTCCAGCGCACGGTCGAGGCCGAGCTGCGCGAGCGCCTGAAGCGGTCGTTCGACACCACCCTGCCGCGCTTCGACGTGCTGGCCGCGCTCTACCGCACGCCGGACGGCATGCTGATGAGCGACCTGTCGCGCTTCCTGCTGGTGTCCAACGGCAATGTCACGGGCATCGTCGATCGCTTGGTCTCCGAGGGCCTGGTCGAGCGCGCCCGCCGCAACGGCGATCGCCGCACCTCGATCGTGCGGCTGACCCGTGCCGGCCGGGCGTCGTTCCAGGCGATGGCCGCCGTCCATGAAGGCTGGGTCGACGAATTGCTGGCCGGCGTGTCCGGCGCCGACACGCGGCGGCTGACGGCCATGCTCAAGGCCTTTCGCAGCAATTGGGAGGAACGGGAATGAATCACCTGGCGAGCTTCGAGCCGCGGCATTTCCTGTGGCGGGTCGACGGCAAGGTGGCGCGCGTGCAGCTCGACCGCCCGGAGCGCAAGAACCCGCTGACCTTCGAGTCCTACGCCGAGCTGCGCGACACCTTCCGCGCGCTGCGCGACGCCGACGATGTCGATGCCGTGGTCTTCCTGCCCAACGGCGGCAATTTCTGCTCGGGCGGCGACGTGCACGACATCATCGGCCCGCTGGTCGGCATGGAGATGAAGGAGCTGCTCGCCTTCACGCGCATGACCGGCGATCTCGTCAAGGCGATGCTGGCCTGCGGCAAGCCGATCATCGCGGCGGTCGACGGCGTGGCGGTGGGGGCGGGCGCCATCATCGTCATGGCCGCCGACATCCGGCTCGCCACGCCGGCGGCCAAGACCGCCTTCCTGTTCACGCGCGTCGGCCTGGCCGGCTGCGACATGGGCGCGTGCGCGATCCTGCCGCGCATCGTGGGCCAAGGCCGCGCCGCCGAGCTGCTCTATACCGGCCGCACCATGTCGGCCGACGAGGGCGAGCGCTGGGGCTTCTACAATCGCCTGGTCGAGCCGGGCGCGCTCGAGGCCGAAGCGCTCGACGTCGCCCGGCGCATCGCCGCCGGCCCGACCTTCGCCCACGGCATCACCAAGACCCAGCTCAATCAGGAATGGTCGATGACGCTCGACCAGGCGATCGAGGCCGAGGCCCAGGCGCAGGCGATCTGCATGCAGACCCGCGACTTCGAGCGCGCCTACCGGGCTTTCGTGGCGCGCGAGAAGCCGGTGTTCGAGGGAGCCTGACGCCATGGCGAACAACGTCCAGCTGGGCCCGTCGGCGCATGTCGACACCTTCGCGCGTGACAACCTGCCGCCCGGCGAGCAATGGCCGGACTTCCGCCTGGCCGGCTTCGACTATCCCGAGCGGCTGAACATCGGCGTCGAGCTGACCGACCGCATGGTGGCGCAGGGCTTCGGCGATCACACCGCGCTGATCGGCAACGGCCGGCGCCGCACCTACAAGGAGCTCGTCGACTGGACCAACCGGCTGGCGCGGGCGCTGGTCGAGAATTTCGGCGTACGCCCGGGCAACCGAATCCTGATCCGGTCGGCCAACAATCCCGCCATGGTCGCCTGCTGGCTGGCCGCGACCAAAGCCGGCGCTGTCGTGGTCAACACCATGCCGATGCTGCGCGCCGGCGAGCTGGCGCAGATCGTCGACAAGGCCAAGATCGCGCTGGCGCTCTGCGACACCCGGCTGATGGACGAGCTGGTGGCCTGTGCCAAGGACAACCGTTTTCTCGAGCAGGTCGTCGGCTTCGACGGCACCGCCAATCACTACGCCGAGCTCGACCGCATGGCGCTCACCAAGCCGGTGCGCTTCGAGGCGGTGGCGACTGGCCGCGACGACGTGGCGCTGCTCGGCTTCACCTCGGGCACCACCGGGGTGCCGAAGGCCACCATGCATTTCCATCGCGATCTGCTGGTCGTCGCCGACGGCTATGCCAGGGACGTGCTGGGCGTGACGCCGGACGACGTGTTCGTCGGCTCGCCGCCGCTCGCCTTCACCTTCGGCCTGGGCGGGCTCGCGATCTTCCCGCTGCGCTTCGGCGCGGCGGCGGCGCTGCTCGAAGACGCCTCGCCGGCCAACATGGTGACCATCATCGAGACTTATCGCGCCACCATCGCCTTCACCGCGCCCACCGCCTATCGCGCCATGCTGGCGGCGATGGACGGCGGCGCCGACCTTTCCTCGCTGCGCCTTGCGGTGTCGGCCGGCGAGACGCTGCCCGCGCCGGTCTACGAGGATTGGATCGCCAAGACCGGCAAGCCGATCCTCGACGGCATCGGCGCCACCGAGATGCTGCACATCTTCATCTCCAACCGCCTGGACGACCGCAAGCCCGCCACCACCGGCAAGCCGGTGCGCGGCTACGAGGCGCGGATCGTCGACCAGGACATGAAAGAACTGCCGCGCGGCACGGTCGGGCGGCTCGCGGTGCGCGGACCGACCGGCTGCCGCTATCTCGCCGACGACCGGCAAAGCGCTTACGTGCGAGACGGCTGGAACCTCACCGGTGATTCCTTCGTGCAGGACGAGTACGGCTACTTCCACTTCGCCGCCCGGTCCGACGACATGATCGTCTCGGCCGGCTACAACATCGCCGGCCCCGAGGTCGAGGCGGCGCTGCTCACCCATCCCGACGTGCGCGAATGCGCCGTGGTCGGCGTGCCCGATCCCGAGCGCGGCCAGATCGTGCAGGCCCATGTCGTGCTGGCCCCGGGCATCGCCGCCGACGGCGACGCCGCCCGTCGCCTGCAGGACCACGTCAAGGCGACCATCGCGCCCTACAAATACCCGCGCTCGGTGAAGTTCACAGCGGCGCTGCCCAAGACCGAGACCGGCAAGATCCAGCGCTATCGCCTCAAGCAGGCCGGCCCGTCGTGAGCGGACGGGAGGCCCAGTTCGACGGCAACGTCCTCGTGCTCCTCCCCGACGGGGAGTGGAACATGAAATCTTGCAAGATGAGTTCGACCGTCGATACCGCTGCCCGCCGATAGGAGACAGAGCCATGCACACCATCCTGCAGCCCAAGGGCTGGGCGCGCCCCAAGGGCTATGCCAACGGCGTCGCCGCGCAAGGCCGCCTGGTCTTCGTCGCGGGCCAGATCGGCTGGACCGGGCAATGTCGGTTCGAGACCGACGATCTGGTCGGCCAGACCCGCCAGGCGCTGCAGAACGTGGTCGACGTGCTGGCCGAGGCCAAAGCGCTGCCGCAGCACATCGTGTCGATGACCTGGTACGTCACCGACAAGGAGGAGTATCTCGCCCACCCGGCCGAGATCGGTGCCGCCTGGCGCGAGACGATCGGCCGGCACTTCCCTGCCATGGCGGTGGTCGAGGTGAGCGCCCTGGTCGAGGACCGCGCCAAGGTCGAGATCCAAGCGATCGCCGTCGTGCCGGACTGAGGGGAGGCGTTGCCGGCTCGATCTGCCGGCTGGGCCCGTGCGATAGTCAAAGCGGGATCGTTGGCTTCCTTCCGCGGAAGCATCGACAGTGGCCTACAATGCCGACAGATCAACCAGCAACCGCATGAGCTGGGATTGGTTGCGCATCCCCGTTTTCGAGAAGATGGCTTTCAATTGCGAGATTGCCGTGGATTTCTTGACAACGACCCGTTCAGCGGCCTCGCTCAGGGAGTGGCCTTCGCGAAGAAGTCGGCAAAGCCTAACCTCGGCTGCAGTTAGCCCGTACTCCAGTCGAAGATGATCGGCGAGTTGCTTGGTCCTGGTCGCCCCCAATGGGCCGACAACAACATAGACGCATCCTGGTAGGTGAAGTCCAGCTTTCGCGATCAATACGTGTACGCGCCTTCTTTTGAAGAGAAGGTTGGGCGTCTAGAAATTGAATTGGCTGAGCTTGGGGCGCGGATCGGTTCACCTGTGTCATTTTCTCAGGCCGGCAGCCTTTCTGTTTCCGACCAAGAGACTTGGTATGTGAATGCGTTGGCCGATGTCAGTAGAAATGAAGGCGCTGACATTGGGCTGAAGCAAGGAAATTGGAATCTTTCGATCAAGCGGCCGGGTGTGTATTGGCTTGGCATCAGTGCTGCGGCTGATCGTGCCCAATCCGGCTATAAGAGTTGCCAGTTCCAGGTGCATCACCAAGGAAGCGTCGTCGATAAAATGGGAACGACTACCGAAGAGGGCACGTGCACCGTTCAAGGCCCGGTTCGGCTCAGCCCCGGAATGGATGTGCGAGCAATGGTGGGCCACGCTACAGGTGTAGGCTCTCTGAAGTTCCATGTGCGTCTTTGGGGTTTTCTGCAAACGCCATAATGACCTGCCCTGATGTTCCCCATAGGGCGTGATGTATGATGCAACGCTTGGGTAATGGGTCAGTTTAGCTGATCCCGCTCGGCAATACTCGCGAGTGCCGCGAGGGTGACCTGCTCCCGGGTTTTCGTGCCATGGATTAGTTGAGAGACTGGCCTCCGTGAGGAGGCAGGATGAAGAAGTCGAAGTTCACGGAAGAGCAGATTGTCGGGATCTTGCGGGAGACGGACCGTGACCCGGTGGCGACGGTGGCCAAGCGCCATGGGGTGAGCGAGCAGGCGATCTACACGTGGAAGAAGCGGTTCGGCTCGTTCCAGCCGGATGACGTTCGTCGTCTGAAGCAGCTTGAGCAGGAGAACGTACGGCTGAAGAAGCTGGTGGCGGAACGTGACCTCGAGATCGAGGTGATGAAGGAGATCGCCGCAAAAAAATGGTAGGCGTGGAGGCGCGTCGCGACCAAGTGGCGTACGCGATGCGCCGCGGGCTGTCGCAACGGCGGTCGTGCACGCTTCTGAGGGTTGCCTGCTCGTCGATGAGCTACCGCTCGGCAAAGGCCGAGCGGGATGCGCCGGTGGTGGCGCGGATGGCGGCGCTGGGCGCGCAGTACCCGCGCTTCGGCTACCGTCGCATCCGCATCTTCCTCGATCGCGAGGGCCATGCCATGAGCTGGGGGCGCTGCTGTCGCCTGTGGCGTCGCGCCAAGCTGCAGGTGCCGCGGCGGCGGCCGCGCAAGCGGATCGCGACGGGGCGGCCCCGGCCGCAGGCGCCGACTGGGGCCAACCAGGTGTGGTCGTACGACTTCGTGTTCGACTGGTGCGCCAACGGCCAGCAGCTCAAGTGCCTGACGGTGACCGACGAGTGGACCAAGGAAGGCCTGGCGATCGAGGTCGACGGCCGGCTGCGCTCGGGCCGTGTCAAAGAGGTGCTGTCGCGGCTGGTCAGCGAGCGTGGCGCGCCGCGCTACCTGCGGTCCGACAACGGGCCGGAGTTCGTCGCTTGCGCACTGTTGGAATGGATCGCCGATCAGAAGATCGAGACGGCTCTGATCGATCCGGGAAAGCCATGGCAGAACGTCGTCGGCGAGAGTTTCAACGGCAAGTTCCGCGACGAGTGCTTGAGCATGGAATGGTTCCTGTCGCGCGCCGAGGCCAAGGCCATCATCGAAGCCTGGCGTCGGCACTACAACGAGGTCCGCCCCCATTCGAGCCTCGGCTATTTGACGCCGGCAGCGTTCGCCGCGAAGCTCACACAGACCAACGCAGCGTCCGCTTCCGCAACGGGCCGGGACGCTGCGCGACACGGGGGCTTCGCGCCCCGGCCCGTTGCAACACCGTCCTTGCAGGGACGTTTCAACGACCAGGAGACGCCGGTTCTTTCAACTTAAGCGTGGTCCGAAGAATCGGGGCAGGTCACCAGAGCGCAGCCACCGACCAAAGTGCGAAAGATTCTGGACACTACCTTTCAAACTGACCCAATACCAACGCTTGTCTTTCGTGGTCGTGGCTCGGTAGACTGCTAGCTATGGGTAGGTAGATTTTTTCAGTGTAAACAACGTTACCGCACCACGATGTGCGCGATGAGATCGATCGCAACGAGGGAGGGGTCTTGCCGGTCGACGCCGAGCAGATTGTTGCCGGCCTATACGAGGCGGCACTGGCCCCGAGCCTTTGGACAGGCGCTAACTTCTGCCGCGGATTACTTCCGCGCCTCTCATGTGGTCGTCCACACGCCCGATGTGGCGCCCAAAGATGGCGGTTTCATCTTTTCTCACAACGTGGCGCCGGAGTGGACGAGGGCTTACGATGCTCACTATCGGTTGAAGGACGCTTGGACGATCCGCCACCATCAACACTACCGCGGGCGCGAAGGTGGTTTCACCGGCGACATGCTCATTCGCGAGGCCGAGCTCGTTAAGCAGGAATTCTATGCCGACTTCCTGCGTCCTCAGGGACTCCATCATTATTGCAGCTCTCTCGTCTACGCTCGGCCGCCCAATGGTGACTTTGTATCGCTTGGCATGTTCCGTGGCCCTCGGCAGGAACGCTTCGAGGAGATTGACCGTCGAGCTTGCGAACGACTGGCGCCGCACCTGCAACGTGCGCTGGTCGTCTCCAAACGACTGCAGTCGGTGGAGAGCGAACGGCGCGTCGACGCCGCTATGCTCGACAGCGCGTCTGTCGCAATCTTCCTCGTGGACCAGGCGGCCAGGATCACGCGGCTAACGGGCCAAGCCGACCAACTACTCAGAGAAGGCAGGTACTTGCGTTCGTGTAACGGCCGTCTGATGGCCGTCGACGACGATGTTCGCTTCGCGGAGGTTGTGCGCTCGGTGACCTCAAGGGACTCGCGTGCACCGTTCAGCCGGGTTCTCGTGTTGCACGACAACGCGTCGCCAGGACGCGTCCATGTGCTCGTAGCGAAGGCCGGCATGCAACGCCTCGGCTTTGCCTATGTCGTTGTCAGCCCGCTCGCGCAAATCGGAAGGCGTGATTTAAGGGCTGATCTCAGGGCGCAATATGGCTTGACGCCCGCTGAAGCGAGACTGTGCGAGACAATCCTCGCCGGCCTTACGCTCAACGAAGCCGCCGACCGCTTGTCAATCAAGAGGTCGACCGCGGTTTCGCAACTGAAGAGTGCCTTTGCCAAGACAAGAACGACACGCCAAACTGAACTCTTGCGACTGTTGATCGATCTCTCCTCGCTTCCTCGGGACAGATGACAATACGGCATTCGTCGTATGTCGTCGGGCGGTACACTATGATTGGCAGTCGATGTCGAGGTGTCGCTGCCGCACCGCGCAACATGTCTCAAGGTCGAGATCCAGGCGATCGCCGTCGTGCCGGCGTGAGCCGCGACGTTTTGGGCCGGCAGGCAAACCGGCGGCGCGTGCTCTACAATGGCGCGTGGTCATCGAGTCCAAAGTACCCTTA
>VGCQ01000147.1 GCA_016870055.1 Alphaproteobacteria bacterium
CGCGGCAGGTCCTGGTCACCACCGGCGCCACGCGCGGCGATCAGGTGGCGGTCCTCACCGGCGTCAAGGAAGGAGACACGGTCGTCACGGCCGGCCAGATCAAGCTGCGGCAAGGCTCGCTGCTGGCGATCAACAACTCCGTGCAGCCGCTCAACGATCCCAACCCCAAGCCCCGCGATCAGTGACCGCGCCGTGAGTTTCACCGACCTCTTCATCCGCCGGCCGGTCCTGGCCAGCGTCGTCAGCCTGATGATCCTGGTGATGGGTCTTCGCGCCATGGGCATGCTGTCGGTGCAGCAGTACCCGCGCACCGAGAGCGCCACCGTTACGGTCTTCACGACCTACTACGGCGCCGATCCGCAGATCATGGCGGGCTTCATCACGACACCGCTCGAGAACGCCATCGCGCAGGCGAACGGCATCGACTACATGACCTCGAAGAGCCTGAGCGGTCTCAGCCAGATCACCGTCAATCTGCGGCTGAACTACGATTCGAACCGCGCGCTCACGGAGATCAACGCCAAGATCAACTCGGTGCTGGATCAGCTGCCGCCCAGCACGCTGCAGCCCGTGGTGTCGGTGCAGGCCGGCCAGACCATCGACGCGATGTACATCGCCTTCAGCAGCGACGCCATGCAGCCGAACCAGATCACCGACTATCTGGTGCGCACCGTTCAGCCCAGGCTCCAGGCGGTCAAGGGCGTGCAGACCGCCGAGATCCTCGGCGCGAAGAATTTCTCGCTGCGGGCCTGGCTCGATCCCGCGAAGCTCGCCGCCTACAACCTGACCGCCGGCGACGTCAGCGCCGCCCTTGCGGCGAACGACTACATCGCCGGCCTCGGCATGACCAAGGGCCAGATGGTCCAGGCAACGCTGAACGCCTCGACCAACCTCAACACCGTCGAGCAGTTCCGCAATCTCGTGGTGACCTCGACCAGCAGCGCGGTCGTGCGCCTGCAGGACGTCGCCAACGTCTACCTGGGATCCGACGACTACGATTCGCAGGTCGCCTTCAACGGCAAGCAGGCCGTCCTGATCGGCATCAAGGTCGCCCCCACGGCCAACGTGCTCGACGCCGTCGCGGGCGTGCGCAGCGCCTATCCCGACCTCGCCGCCCAGTTCCCGGAGGGCCTGAAGGGCACGATCGTCTACGATTCGAGCAAGTACGTCGAAAGCTCCATTCGCGAGGTGATCAGCACCCTGGTCGAGGCGGTGATCATCGTGACGCTGGTCATCTTCCTGTTCCTGGGGTCGCCGCGCTCGACGCTGATCCCGACCGTGACGATCCCGCTCTCGCTCGTCGGCACCTTCGCGATGATGCTGGCACTCGGCTTCTCGATGAACCTGCTGACCTTGCTGGCGCTGGTGCTGGCCATCGGCCTGGTGGTCGACGACGCCATCGTCGTGGTCGAGAGCGTCAATCGCCGCCTGGGCGAAGGCATGCCGCCGCTGGCGGCGGCGCTCGAGTCGGCGCGCGAGCTGGCCTGGCCGATCGTCGCCATGACCGTCGTGCTGGTGGCCGTCTATGTGCCGATTGGCTTCGAGGCCGGCCTGACCGGCGCCCTGTTCACGGAATTCGCCTTCACCCTGGCCGGCGCCGTCGTCATCTCGGGGATCATAGCCCTCACCCTGTCGCCGATGATGTGCAGCAAGATCCTGAAACCGGCGCAGGCAGGCGACCGGTCCTGGGAGACGGGTCTTGCGCAGTTCGTCGATCGCACCTTCGACCGTCTGCGCGGCCGTTATTCGCGAGCCCTGCATGGCGCGCTCGACTATCTCCCGGTGACGGCGGTGTTTGCCGTGTGCGTTCTTGGCAGCATCTACTTCCTCTACGGCACCACCAAGCGCGAGCTGGCGCCGCAGGAGGACCAGGGCATCATTCTCGGCATATCGACGTCGGCCCCGAACGCGACACTGCAGCAGCGCGAACTGTACGCGCCCCTGGTGAACCAGGCATTTTCGAGCCACCCCGAAACCGAATACGTCTTCCAGACCGACGTCCCGGGACTGTCCATGGCCGGCCTCGTCCTGAAACCCTGGGACGAGCGGACGGTCACCGCAGGCCAGCTCCAGCCGATTCTCCAGGGCCAGGTCAGTCGCGTCGCCGGGCTGCAGGTCGTCACCTTCCAGCTGCCCTCGCTGCCCGGCGCCGTCGGGCTGCCGGTGCAGTTCATCATCAATTCGACCGGTGCCTTCGGGCCACTCGATCTGGTGGCGCAGGAGTTCCTCAAGGAAGCGCTCGCCAGCCGGATGTTCGCCTTCCTCAACACGGACCTGCGGATCGACCAGCCGCAATCGACCGTCGTCATCGACCGCGACAAGACGGCCCTGCTCGGCCTCAAGATGAGCGATGTCGGCGCTGCCCTGGCGGTGGCGCTGGGCGGCGGCTACGTGAACTACTTCGACTACCAGGGCCGTTCCTACAAGGTGATCCCCCAGGTCGAACAGAGCTCGCGGCTGAATGCCGACCAGCTCCTCAACTATTACGTCCGGACCGGCAACGGGACCTCGGTGCCGCTGTCGACGATCGCGCGGATCGAGACCAAGGCCATCCCCGAATCGCTCAATCACTTCCAGCAGCTCAACAGCGCCACCATCCAGGGCGTCGCCTTCCCGGGCGTTTCGCAGGGGGAGGCCCTCGCCTATCTGCGCGACCTCGCCGCGCGCACGCTGCCGTCCGGCTACTCGATCGACTACGGCGGACCGTCGCGCCAGTACATCCAGGAATCCGGCGGCTTCGTCGTCACCTTCGGATTTGCGCTGATCGTGATCTTCCTGTCGCTTGCCGCCCTGTTCGAGAGCTTCCGCGACCCGGTGATCATCCTGCTCTCGGTACCGATGTCGATCGCCGGAGCCTTGCTCACCATATCGATCCTGGGCACTGCCGGCGTCCACGGCGCCAGCATGAACATCTACACCGAGGTCGGGCTGGTCACCCTGATGGGCCTGATCAGCAAGCACGGCATCCTGATCGTCGAAGTCGCCAACTCGCTGCAGCGGGAGGGCAAGTCCAAGCGCGAGGCGATCGAGCAGGCGGCCGCGATCCGGCTGCGGCCCGTCCTGATGACGACCGCAGCCATGGTGCTGGGCGTCGCTCCGCTTGTGGCCGCTACCGGCACCGGCGCGGTCGCGCGCTTCAGCCTGGGGCTGGTGATCGCCAGCGGCCTGTCGATCGGCACGCTCTTCACCCTGTTCGTGGTCCCGTCCTTCTACCTGATGCTGGCCGCGGACCACTCGAAGCGGGCGGACGAGGAGGCACGGGCCTCCGCCTGATCAGGGGTCGAGCCCGGCAACCAGGGCGTCGAGTTCGGCCTGGCTCATGCTGATGCCGCTGAAGTCGCTCGGCGTATAGCGATTGCCGGAGGAAGCGGCGAGCGCTTCCAGCCTGGCCAATTCCTCTTCGAGGGCGCGCATGAGGCGCTCGAGCGTCTGTGGCTGGTGCCCGGCGCCGAATTCGCAACGGATCGACAAGGCGCCCTCTTCCATCCAGGCATTGAAGGCGAGCCGATGCGGCCGCTCCGCCCCGGGATCGCGTTCGCGGCCGGCGCCCAGTCGCACCAGGCCGAGACCGGCGTGCCCGAAGCGGCCGACCTCGCCGAGGAAATTGAACGACACCTCCGGGCGCCCCGTGAGCGCCGCCCGACGTCCGTAGCGCAACAGGCCATAGCCGAGGCCGCTTCCCCGGGGCAGCGACCGGACGCTCTCCTTCAGGGCAAGCAGCCAGTCGCCTGCCTTGTCCAGAGGCAACTCCGGCAGGGCCATCGGGTAGCGGCTCGTGAACCAGCCGACCGTGCGCGAGAGATCGATCGTGGCATCGTGCGGTACGCGGCCGTGCCCCTCCAACTCGATCGCCATTGGACCGCCCGCCCAGCGACAGAGCGGACGCGCGATCAGCGCCAGTACACTTTCCTGGACCTGCAGGCCGAAGCGTTCGGTGAGCTTCGCGAACAGAGCGTCGATCGTGTCGCGCGAAAAGCGCGCCTCGAGAACCTGCGCATCGCCCTCGCGGTCGATGGCATCCGGCCGATCGACCGGCAAGCGATGCGTCGCCCGCCGCTCGACCGCCTGCCAGTACGGCAGCTCATCGTCGAAATCTGCCGCGGCTCCTGCCTGCGCGCGACACCACCAGGACCAGGCAACGGCCGGCGCTGCGATCGCGCGGGGCGGATCGGCGCAGGCGGCAGCCAGGTCGTCGGCGACAATCCCCCAGGAAACGATGTCGAACACCAGATGGTGGACCGCCACCACGAGGCGACGGCGCCCGTTCTCGAACGCAAGCCCTGCGGCGATCAGCGGCCCCGCGATATGGTCGAGCCGCGCGATCAGCCGGTCGGCCAAGGCGTCCTCGCCGAGATCCGACCGCTCGAGAACAGGCTCCCATGGCTTCGCCGCCACCAATTGGCCGTCGCCATCGAACACGGTGCGCAATGCGTCGTGGCGCGCGACGACATCGGATAGCGCAGCGAGAATCGTGCTCTCGGCAACCGCCTCGGGAATCTCGAACACGGCGGTGAGCGCCCAGTGCCGCCGCTCCGCCATGCCGATCGTCATGAACCAGTGCTGGATGGGCGTGAGGGGCACCGCGTCGGCGACCGGCCCGCGGTCTACGGGGGCGGCGCTGGCGACGGCACGCACCACCGCCGCGAGAGCCGCCGGGGTCGGCTGGATGAAGATTTGCGTGGGACTGATCAGCCATCCGGCCGCGTGGGCCTTGCCGGCAAGCTGGATGGCCATGATGGAATCGCCACCGAGTTCGAAGAAATTGTCGTGCGGCGCGATACCGTCCCGACCCAGGACCTCGGCCCACAGGCGCAGGATGGTGGCGAGCGGCCCGCTGCTGCCGGTGTCGACGGGTACCGGCGCGTTCTTCGCTTCGCCCTCCGTTCCGAAATACGTTCGCAACAGAGCGCGGTCGATCTTGCCGTTCGTCGTCAACGGCAGCACATCGACGACCGCAATGAGAGAAGGCCGCTGCGGCGCCGGCAGCAGATCCTCGAGACGCCGGGACAGCGTTTCCGCCGTCTGCGTCCTGGAAACGACGGCAGCGAGAAGCCGCGGACTTCCCCCCGGGCCCTGGTCCACCAGGACCGCGGCGTCGGCGACACCGGGGCAGCCGCGAAGGACGATGGCCACGCCGTGGGGGTCCACGCGATAGCCGCGGATCTTCACGACGTCGTCGTTGCGACCGAGGAAGCTGACCAGCCCGTCCGCGCTCCGGCTGCCAAGGTCGCCAGTAAGATAGAAGCGGCTGCCATCCGCGCCGGTGCGAAAGCCGGCGGGCGCACCGGCGTCACGGGCGACATCATCTGAGGCGACATAGCCGCTTGCCACACCGGCACCGCCGATGCGGATCTCGCCGACTTCGCCCGGCGGACAGGCCGCCCCGGCCTCATCCACGATCTCGACGACATAGCCGTCGAGCGCACGCCCGATCGGCACGCGACCGTCCGGCGTCCGCACCAGAGCGTCCGTCACCTCGACCATCGTGCAGCCGATGGTGGTCTCCGTCGGTCCATAGTGGTTGAAGATGCGCAGGCCGGGCTCGAGCGCCCGCAGGCGGTCGACAAGCTCGAAGGTGAGAACATCGCCGCCCGAGACGAGCGCACGCCGCGGCAGGAACGCCGCGGCATCGGGGGCGGCGAGCAGCGCCGAGAGATGGCTCGGCACGATCTTGAGGACGTCGATCGGCGTGCGCTGCATCCACTGGATCAGGGCCTCAGGATCGCGCGCGGTCGCCGCGTCGATCGCGTGCAGCGTGCCGCCGGATACGATGGCGCCGAATACGGACGTGTAGCCGAGATCGGCGGCAAACGAGGTGATGATCCCGAAACTGGCCGGCGCCGGCACGGCCAGGCGACGGAGCATGGCCTCTGCGTAGGATTGGACGGCGCCGCATGGCACCATCACGCCCTTGGGTTGGCCGGTCGAACCCGAGGTGAAGAGAATGTAGGCGAGATCGGAAGCGGCGACCTTGGCGCGCGGCGGCACGCTTGCCGGCGACGCCTTGCGCCTCCAGGCGAGCACCGGCACGCCGAGCCCGCTGTCGGCATGACCCGGGCCGACATGATCCTCGTCGACCACCAGCACCTTTGCGGCACTCATCTTCAGGACAACCGCGCGATGGCCGGCCGGCTGATCGAGGTCGATCGGCACGAACGCCGCACCCAGATGACTCGCGGCCGCCATGGCGACCAGGGGTCCCGCGCCGCGCTCGAGACAGAAGGCGACACGATGGCCCGCCCCGACACCGAGATCCTTCAGCTCCGCCGCCAGTGCACTGCTGGACTCGCCAAGCTCGCGCCAGGAAAGAGAGCCTTCGCCGTCGACGATCGCCGCGGACTGAGGCCGGTCTTCCGCCCAGGCCGCCACATGGTCGGCGACGCTTTTCACGCCCGCCGCCGTTGCCGGGTGCGACGGCAAGGCCGGCCCGCCTCGGCCGGCCGCAAGATCGGCAAGAATTTCGCCGTAGCGCGCGACCCAACCGTCGACGCGGGCGGAGTCGAACAGGTCGCTGTTGAAGCTTGCCTCGACCAGCAGCCCTTCGGCGGACGCCAGCAGGTTCCAGTTCAGGTCCCAGCGGACGCTGCCATGATCGTTGGCGCGGATCACGGTGTGCAGGCCGGAGAACGGCGTGAGCCGCTCGATACGATCGAGGTTGAAGGAGACGCTGGCGAGCGATGGACGCGACGGGTCGCGGCGCGCACCAGCCGCCTTGACGATGGCGGCGAGCGGATAGCCGGGAAAGGCCATCGCCTCGGTCATGGCCGCGCGCGTGGCTTCGACAATGTCAGGTCCGCTGCCGCGGATGCGCACGGGCACCGTGGAGATGCAGTAACCGGTCAGCCGCGGCTCGCCGATCATCGGCTGGCCCGCAGCGAAGATCGCCACCGCAAGGTCGTCCTGTCCGGACAATTCGCCGAGAAGGCGCGCGTATCCTGCCAGGCACAGGGTGAACAGCGAGCAGCCACGCGCGCGCGCCTGATCCGCAAGAGCGTCGGCAAGCGCCTGGGACAGCTGATGCCGCACGACTCCACCAGCGAAAGTCTGGAGCGGCGGTCGGGCGCGATCGGTCGGCAGCGCAAGCGGTGCCGGTACGGTCGCGAACACCCCGCGCCAGTGGGCTTCGGCTACCGGATCGTCCGCGGCCTTCAGAGCGAACTCGGCAAATGTCGCATAAGCACCTGCCGGTGCGAGGGCGGGCGCCGCTCCCGCCAGGCGGCTCGAGTAAAGATGGCCGAGTTCGTCGGCCAGCACCTGCATCGACCACCCGTCGGTCGCGATGTGCGGCAGAAGCAGAACCAGATCTGCCCTGTCGCCGCCGATCCTGATGAGCGCCGCGCGCAGAAGCGGTGCTCGCGTGAGATCGAAGGGCTTCGCCGCCTGCGCCCTCACCCAGCGAGCCGCTGCGTCGGCATCCGCGACGGCGACTTCTTCGAGGTCGATGGATGTCCTTCGCCAGACATACGCTTCTTCGCCGCTGTCGGAGAAAACCATGCGCAGCGCATCGTGCCGGACCGCCAGTTCGGCGAGCGCCTCCTTCACCGCAACGATTTCAGGCAGGCGATCGAAGCCGATCACCAGGCTCTGGTTGTACGCCGCCGCGCTCTCCGGGCTGAAGGCAGAGAGCACCCAGAGTGCCTTCTGGCCAGGCGAAGGGCGGATGGCGATCTTCTCCGGCGGACGCGGCGCGGTGCCCGTGAGGCCGGCCGATCCGAGTGCCCTCGCGCTCGCCCGCACCGCGTCGACAATCGCGTCGAGGTCGGCTGCCGTGTGCGCCGTCGACAGAAAGCAGGTCCGCCCCTCCCAGACATAGACGCCGTTGGCGATCAGGTGGTTGTAGAAGAGATCGCTCGCGCCGTTGAAACGGAACAGGGACGCGAAGTGTTCGACCCGAAGGCCGCTGCCCTCGTCTTCGAGCATGGTGTTGAGCCGGCGGGACAAATAAGAGGTGCGGGCATTGAGAGTGGTCTGCAGTTCCGGGCCTTCCGCCTCGAGATGGGTGAGGACCGCGTCGGCGACCGCCATGGTCAGCGGGTTCTTGTTGAAGGTACCGGCGAAGAACGTGCGTTCCGCGACCGGCCCGCCCGCCCCGTCCAGCGGCCAGGTGCCGCCGTCGATGCCGTCGAGGAAAGCTGCGCGTCCCGCCACGACACCGATCGGCAGGCCGCCTCCGACGATCTTGCCGTAGGTGACGAGATCGGCCTGGACGCCGGCCCACGCCTGCGCGCCTCCAAGTGCGACACGGAAGCCGAGCAGCACCTCATCGAAGATCAGCGCGATTCCGGCGTCGGCCGTAAAAAGACGCAGCCATTGCAGGAACTCCAGCGGCTGCAGACCCGGCCGGCGGCTTTGCACTGGCTCGACGATGACCGCCGCCAACCGGTCGGCAACCTCGGCAAGCGCGGCGCGGGAGCCCTCGGGATCGGCATAGTCGAGCACGAGAACGTCCTCGACCATGCCGAGCGGCGTGCCGCCGGCAAGCGGCGCGGCGCTGGCGTCGGATGCCGGGCGGGCCAGCGTGCCGTCGAAATGCCCGTGATACGAACCCGCGAACATGGCGACCAGCGTCCGCCCGGTGGCGTTGCGCGCGAGCCGCAGTGCCGTCATCACCGCTTCGGTGCCGGTGTTGCAGAACGCCACGCGCTCGTTGCCGGTGAGGCGGGCGATGCGGCTCGCGACTTCGCCCGCCTTCGCCGCCTGCGGACCGAGATACAGGCCCTGATCGCCGAGTTGCCGCGCAATGGCCTCGAGCGTGAAAGGCGGGTTGTGTCCGAAGAGCTGGACCCCGAAGCCCATGGTCAGATCGACATAGTCGTTGCCGTCGGCATCGACGATATGGCTGCCCTTCCCCTGCGCGCCGATGATCGGATAGAGCATCGCCTTGGTGTCCGCGCGGAAGCCCGCGACCGCGCGGCTGTCTGCAAGCACGTGGCCATAGGTCTGGCGTTGCCGGCGCGACGCGGCGCTGCGGGCGAGGTAGCGCGGGGTGAAATCGGCGATGAAGGCGCGCCCGCGCGGATCGGTCGCCTCGGTTGGCATTGGAGTTACCGGCGCTACCGGTACAGGAGGCGCCGCGGGGCGAGCTGCCGGAACGCTGCGCTTTTCCGGGGTTGAGGCCGTCGCATCGGGACCGACCTGCTGCGCCGCCACAACCGCCTTCACGACCCGTTCGGTCAAGAGCCGCGGCGTCGTCGACGCCTCGAACACTTCCTTTCGCGGCAAGACGACCTTCCATCGCTTCTCGATCGTCGCGACGGCCTCGGTCAGCGCCAGGGAATCGATGCCGAGCGCGAAGAAGCCGGTGTCGGAGGCGAGCGCGTCGTCGTCGAGTTGCAGCGTGCGCTTCAGGCTCGCAACGATCGCCGTCCTGATCTCCTCGGGGCTTGCCGCCTTTGCCATCGCCGGCCGCGGTGCGCGACGCGGCTCATCGGTACCGATCGCATCGGGCAGAGCTGTCGCCGCTCCCGGCCGGGTAAGCCAGTGCCGATCGTGCGCAAACGGGTAGCCGGGCAGCGACAACTGCCGCGGCGCCGGCACCAGGCCGGGCCAGGCGATATCCACGCCCGCAACGTAGAGCCGGCAAAGGGCAAGCCCCAGCGTGCCGGCGGCCGGACGATTGCGCCGCATGGTCGGGATGAAGCGCGCATCGATACCGGCGAATCCGGGCGCACGCTGGGCAAGAGGAAGAAGCGGCGCTGCCGGTCCGATCTCGACGATCGCAGTCGCACCGCTAGCGGCGATGGCCTCGAGCCCGTCCGCGAACCGCACCGGCTCGCGGATCTGACGCGCCCAATAGGCCGGGTCGGTGAACGCGGCGTCGGCGTTGCCCGAGACATTCGAGACCAGCTTCACTTGGGGCATGGAAAGCGGAATACGCCGCACCTGCTCGGCGAACGGAGCCATCGCCGGCTCCATCAGGCGGGAATGGAAGGCGTGGCTGGTGCGCAACCGTTGGCAC
Source organism: Alphaproteobacteria bacterium (assembly GCA_016870055.1). GTDB lineage: Bacteria > Pseudomonadota > Alphaproteobacteria > Reyranellales > Reyranellaceae > Reyranella. The sequence goes on from VGCQ01000147.1 coordinate 9,959, forward strand.
CCGATGCCGGCGGTTTCGAGTTCTGCGCACAGTGCCTCGATCGCCGCGATCTCGCCGGAGACGACGATCTCGTCCGGCGCATTGACTGCAGCGAGGCCGACGGCCGGCGAATGCCGGGCGATCAGCTTCTCTGCCCGCCCAAGCGGCGCGAAGACGGCGGCCATCGCTCCGTCATGAGGAAGCGCGCCCATCAGCCGGCCGCGTGCGGCGACCATGTCGACGGCATCGTCGAACGAGAGGACGCCGGCAAGGCATGCGGCGGTCCACTCGCCGAGGCTGTGTCCCGCCAGGATGTCGGGGTGCACGCCGCAATCCGAGAGCCGGCGCGCAAGGGCGTACTCGAGGACGAACAACGCCGGCTGGGCGTGCTCGGTCGCGGTCAGCCTCTCCTGACCGTCCGGATCGAACATCAGGTCCGTGAGCGGCGCGGCTAGCGTGGCCCCGAGCCGGCGCGCGCCGCGATCCACGATCTCGCGAAAGGCGATGTCGCTGGCGTACAGATCCGACGCCATGCCGGCCCACTGGCTGCCCTGGCCCGAAAAGAGAAAGGCAACCTTGGGCGTGTCCTGCGGTGCCGTGCCGACCGCGCCTGCGCCGGGATCCGCACCGTCGGCGATCGCACGCAGGTCTTCGATCGCGGCCTGGCGATCAGTGGCGAGGATTGCGGCGCGTTCGCGGAACCGGCCGCGACCGATCGCGAGCGAGCAAGCGACGGCATCGAGCG
>VGCQ01000148.1 GCA_016870055.1 Alphaproteobacteria bacterium
AAGATGGCCGACATCTATCGCGGCATCGTACCGTTCGTGACCCTGCAGATGATCGGCGTCGCGATCTGCCTCATCTGGCCCGATCTGGTGTTCTGGCTGCCGCGAAGCTGGGGCATGCTGGACTGATCCGACGCGTCGCCGGGCGGGCTCGCCGTCGCCGTTATGGTCATCGGCACCATCCTGGCGGTCCCGATCGGCGTCGTCGGCGCGTCGGTCATCCTGTTGTCGTTGATTTCGCTGCCGCCCATGCTTCGGGCGGGCTACGACAAGCGGCTCTCGATCGGCACGATCGCGTCGGCGGGCACGCTGGGCATTCTGATCCCTCCCTCGATCATGCTGGTCGTGATGGGCGAGATGCTGAACACCTCGGTGGGCGCGCTGTTCGCTGCGGCGACGATCCCCGGCTTCCTGCTGTCGGGTCTCTACCTGTTGTACATATGGGGCGTGGCCATCGCGCGACCCGACTGGGCACCCAAGCTGCCGCGTGAATCGGGGCCGCAGACCTGGGGCGAGACCTGGAAGGTCGTCCTGCACGGCCTTCTGCCCATGACCGTCCTGATGATCGTGGTGCTGGGCTCGATCTTGGCGGGCTTCGCCACGGCGACCGAGAGCGCCGGCGTCGGCAGCTTCGGCGCCATCCTGTTCGACATGAAGGGGACCGTGCCGCCGGAATGCTCCATGACCGACGTCTATCGCGGCATGTATCCGTTCCTGATTCTCCAGGTCATCGGCCTGTTCCTCTGCCTCTTCTTTCCGAGTCTGTCCCTATGGCTGCCGAAGATTGCCGGCATGCTCGACTGATCATGGTCAGGGCCGTGCGACGACGGCGACCATGACCATCGCCAGGCCGCCGGTGGCAGCGTTCCAGCTCAAGGTCCGCAGCCACGGGACGCCTGCCGCATAGAGCGGCAGGAAGGCGATCCGACCGGCGAGGTAGATCAGGGCGCCGGTTTCGCTCAGCCACGCGCCGGTTCGTCCCGACACTTCCAGCATCAGCACGGCGGCGGCGAAGATCGCGAAGGTTTCGAGAAAGTTGCGCTGGGCTCGGTCGAGTCGCCCGGCGACGCCCATAGGCCGGATGTCCTCGTCCCGCGGACCGACGGAGTAGGCGTTCCCGACCTGCGCCTTGAAGGTGAACGACGCCGCCGTGAGATGCACGAGTCCGAGGACCATCGCACCGAACAACGACCAGGATTCGACCGACATCGCCATACGAGCCTCAAGGGGTTCGGGGGAACTGCGAGTATAGCGTCTCGCCGCCTCGTGGTTCTGGCGATTTCACATCCGGTCGCGGCATTCCGGGGTATCACCAAGAGGTAGCGGACAGTCGCGATCAGAGAACCGCGCCGGCGGCCCTGAGCTTCTCGCGCAGGGTCGCCGGATCGAGCTGGTCGGCGGGCCGGTTGGAGGCGGCGAGCAAGGCGGCGGCCGTCCCGACCGCCTGCGCGACCGCCATGGCGGTCGGCATGACGCGGATCGCTCCATGGGCCTCATGTGTCGCCGACAGTCCGCGGCCCGCAACCAGGGCATTGTCGAGACCCTGCGGCACGGCGATGCGATAGGGCAGGGCGTAGACGTGGTCGGGCCCCAGCTCCTCGAAGGTGATGTTGGCGTCGCCGGTGTGGTGAACGTCGATCGGGTAGGCGCCGAGCGCTATGGTGTCGACGAACTCTGCGCCGTTGCGCAGATCGTCGGCCGTCAAGGTGGCGAGGCCGGCAATGCGGCGCGTCTCGCGGATGCCGAGCTGGGGAGCGAATGAGACCAACCGCGCTCGTTGGCAGCCCGGCACGTTGGCCACGATGAAACGCGCGGCGGCCAATGCCTGGCGGCGGCCTTCGCGTTCGCCATCGCTCAACGCAAAGGGATCGCTGGCGTCGATGGCAAGCCGCGTGACGTTGAACCAGCCGTCGTCACAGCCGGGCACCCGGCTGCAGTGCAGCGCTGCCCGTGGCAGCGCACCCTCGGCGACGCCGCGCACCGCCAAGCCGGCCTTGGTCTCGGCGGTCATGCCGTCGAATGCCGCGAAGTCGATCGGGCCCAGGCGGAACATCATGGTCGCTGGTTGCAGGCTTTCGCCGTGATCGAGGCCGAGAAAGGCAGCGCCGGCCCGTGCCATCAGGTCAAGATCGCCTGAGCTGTCGATGAACAACCGTGCCCGCACGTCGAACAGGCCGCCCTTGGTCAGCAGGGTGGCCGAGTGGATCGCCCGGCCACGCCGCGCGGCCTGGGCGAGCTGGCTGTGCAGCAGTACCCGCACGCCCGCCTCGTGTGCCATCTCGTCCAGCACCACCTTCAAGATTTCGGTATCGTACTCGACACGGTCCATGCGATGGCCGGTCGACATGACGAAATGGCCGTGCCCGCTACTGCCGCCTTTGGCTTGCAGACGCTGCACGATCTCCTCGGCGAGGCCCGCGATAACGCGCCGGCCGGCGCGCGTCTCCCAGCCGACGAACTGGCCGACCGCGCCCGCCGTCGCGGCGCCGCCCAGAAAGCCATGCCGCTCGAACAGAACGGTACGCGCACCCTGCCGGGCGGCGGCAATAGCGGCCACGGAACCGGCCATGCCGCCGCCCGCGGCCAGAACGTCGCAATCGATGGGATTCATGACCAAAACCGACCATACTCTGCTCCAAGAAAGAACGGGAGGTATCGGGTGTTCTCAAGTCGCATGACTCGCCGCACGGCACTGGGTGGTCTTGCTTTGCTGTCCATGCCGGCCAGGCTCGCGGCGCAAGATCTGATCAAGGCATCGATTGCGTTGCTCCGGCTGTCTTCCTCCGGGCCGATTTTCATTGCTCAGGAGAAGGGTTGGTTCAAGGAAGTGGGCCTCGAGCTCACGATGAAGGACTTTCAAGCCGCGGCGCAGGTGCCGCTGGCCGTGGTGTCGGGCGATGCCGATCTCGGGGTCACGGCCTTCACCGCGGGCTTCTACAATCTCGCGGCCAAAGGCGGGCTCAAGGTCGTGGCGGCACAGAGCGCCGAACGGCCGGGCTACCAGCTCAACGTCATCGCAGCGACCAACGCGGCATGGGACGGCGGGCTGAAGGCGATCAAGGACCTCGCCGGCAAGCGTGTCGCCGTCACGACGGTCGGCTCGTCGGTGCACTATTCACTGGAAGTCGTGGCGCGCAAGCACGGCGTCGACACCAAGGCGATCACCATCGTGGCGTTGCAGACCATTCCCAACATGGTGGCGGCGTTCAAAGGCGGCCAGGTCGACGCCGCGGTGTTTCCCATCACCACCTTCCGGCAGGTCGAGGCCGACGGCAGCGGCAAGCCGCTCGCCTTCGTCGGTGACGAGGTGCCATGGCAATTGGGCGGTGTCTTCACCTCGCCGAAGACGATCACCGACCGCCGGCCGCTGGTCGAGAAGTTCCTGACCGGCTATCGCCGCGGCGCCGCCGCCTACCACGAGGCCTTCGGCAAGCGCGAGAATGGCAAGCTGATTGCCGGCCCCAACTACGACGAGATGATCGGGATCCTGTCCAACGTCCTGAAGCAATCGCCGGCGCTCGTCGCGGCCGGCCTGCCGTTCATCGACCCTGAAGGTCGTCTCGACGTCGGCGACATCTACAAGCAAGTGGCCTTCTGGCAGTCGACCGGTCAGGTCTCGCGCGACGCCGACCCCAAGACGTTCATCGACTTGAGCTTCATCCAAGGCCACTTCAACGTACCGCGCTGAGGACGCGGCGGCGGCCGCGCCGTCAGTCGGCTGCTTTCAGGTCGGCCGTCCGCTGTGAGCGCTGAGCGGCATCTTCGGCTTCCCAGCGCGCGCCGATTTCGGCGAGATTGGCCAGTACGCCATCGAGCTCGTGCCCGCGCTGGGTCAGCGAATAGGTGACCTTGGGTGGTATGGTCGCTTCGTAGTGGCGTCGCACCAGCGAAGCGCCTTCGAGCGTGCGCAGTCGCTCGGTCAGCATCTTGGCCGAGATGCCGGAAACCCGGCGCCTCAGCTCGCCGAAGCGCTGCGGCCCGTGGGTCTTGAGGTTGTAGAGGATGTACGTCGTCCAGGGCCCCATCAGCATGCGCAGGATGAAGTCCATCGGACAGGAGGCGCTTGGCTTGGTCGGCGCAGACTGGACGTCCATGCGATTTCCTTAGGTTACGAATAGGTACTTACTAGTATTTATTTAGGCCGCTTCGCCGATTCTTCCAGTCACCGGCTGCGCTCTGCAGGTCGACGTGGCCAATCTGAATTTTCTCCAGAAAATCAAACAACTAGAGACCGTCACTGGGTATCCCGGCAGGACGTGCGAGGTCGCTTGGCCGACGCTATAACCTATCGGATGTCACCGCCCGTCACCTCCATTCATAGCGACGCGAGACTGCCCGAGACCGCCGATGTCGTGGTGATCGGGGCTGGCATGGCCGGCAGTGCCGCCGCTTACGCCCTCGCCAAGAAGGGCGTGTCGGTAGCTTTGCTCGACAAAGGCGTCGTGGGCGGCGAGCAGACCAGCCGCAACTGGGGTTGGTGTCGCCAGCAACATCGCGACCTGCGGGAGCTGCCGCTCGCCCAGAAGAGCCTTGCGATCTGGGGCGAGCTGGCAGCCGAACTCGGCGCCGATCCCGGCTTCCGCCGCACCGGGCTGCTCTATGTCACGACCAAGCCCGCGGATCTCGCCATGTGGGAATCCTGGACGCTGAAGGCCCGTGAGTACCAGATGCATAGCCATGTCCTGAGCGCGGCCGAAGCCAAGGCGATGACGCCCGGTAGCACCGTCGACTGGATAGGCGGCGTGCATTCGCCGAGCGACGGCAAGGCCGAGCCGGCGCTGGCCGGGCCGATGATCGCCGAGGGGGCGCGTCGTCGCGGTGCGACCATCCATCAGAACTGCGCCGCGCGCGGTCTCGATATCGAGGCTGGCAAGGTGACGGGTGTCGTCACCGAGAAGGGCCGCATCAAGAGCAACGCCGTGTTGATTGCGGGCGGTGCCTGGACGTCGATGTTTTGCCGCCATCACGGGCTTCGCCTGCCGCAGGCCGGGGTGAAGTCGACATCGTTCTTCACCCGTGAGGCGCCACAGGTCGTCGAGGGCGGCCTGTCGATGCCCGACGTCACCATCCGCCGCCGCCTCGACGGCGGCTATACGGTGGGCATGAGCGGCCGCGGGCTGCTCGAGCTGTCGCCGCAGGGCTTGCTCTATGCCCGCCAGTTCTGGCCGACCTTCAAGAAGCGTCGCAGCCTGCTCAGCATTTCGATCGGGCGCTCTTTCTTCGACGGCCCCGAGTCGCTGCAGCGCTGGACGCTCGACGGCATCTCGCCGTTCGAGCGCATGCGCACGCTCGACCCGCCGGCCGACGAAGGGTTGGTCCGGATGGGTCTCGAGCGGCTGGCGGCGAACTATCCGGCGCTGGCCAATCTGCAGGTCGCCGCGAGCTGGGGCGGGCTGATCGATTCGACGCCCGACGGGATTCCCGTGATCTCCCCCGTCGATCCGTTGCCCGGCCTGTTCATGTCGACTGGTTTCACCGGCCACGGCTTCGGCATCGGCCCGGCGGCGGGCCAGCTCGCCGCCGACCTGATTGCCGGCGACCCGCCGATCGTCGATCCGCACCCGTTTCGCTACCGCCGAATGATCGACGGCAGCGACCTCGGCGAGCCAGGAATGATGTAGGTCGCCTATTTCTTCGTGATGTTCCACATCACCGGCACGGGACCGGGCAGCCAGCCGGTGAGGCGATCTTTGCGGTAGGCGCCGAACGCCTTGAACTGGCCGAGCACGACGTAGGTCGCCTGGTCCATCACACGGTCGGAGACGGCGAGCGCCAGCTGCTTCTGCTTGTCGGGGTCGGTCTCGCGTGCAAATGCGGCGCGCAGCTTTTCCATCTCCGCATCGCACGGCCAGCCGAACCACGCCTTGTCGCAGCCGCCGCTGGTGAAGGAATTGCCGGCCGGGTTCTCGGTGCCGATGCTGACGGTCGTCGTGTAGAAGACGTCCCAGCCACCTTTGTCCGGCGCATCTTTCTTGGCGCGCCGCGACACCACGGTCTGCCAGTCCATCGCCTGGAGGTCGACCTTGAAGCCGACCCGCTCGAGCGCCTGCTTGCCGACGGCCGGGAACTGGTTGGACGACTGCAGGTCGGTCGCCTGCATCATGACGATCGGCCGGCCGTCATAGCCGCTTTCCTTGAGGAGCTGGCGCGCCTTGTCGTAGTCGGGCTTGATCAGAAGGTTGCCGTAGCTCTTCTCGTAGGGCGAGCCGCAGATCAGCGGCGCATTGCAAACGCGATAGATCTCGGGATCGCCGACCTGAGCGCGCAGGAAATCCTCCTGGGCGACGGCGTACATCGCGGCTTGGCGCGCCTTGATGTTGTTGAACGGGGCGTGGAGATGGTTGAAGCGCATGATCGCCTGGCTGCCGAGCGCGTTCCAGCCATAGAGCTGGATGTTCTTGTCGGCTTTCAGCACCGGAAAGAGATCGGGTACCGGCACCTCGATCAGATCGATCTCGCCCTGTTGGAGCGCGTTCACCGCCGTCAGTGGATCGGTGATGGCGATCCATTCCAGGCGGTCGATCTTCACCACCTTGCCGCCGGCCAGCATGGAGGGCGGCTCGGAGCGCGGCTTGTACTTGGGATTCTTGACGTAGACGACCTTTTCACCGGGCTTCCACTCGTCCTTCTTGAAGATGAAGGGGCCCGAGCCGACGTAGTCGTCGATCTGCTTGTTGGGATCGGTTTCGGCCACCCGCTTGGGCATCATGAAGGGGACATTGGAGGAAGGCTTGCCCAGGGCGTCCAGGACGAGGCCGAAGGGCTCCTTGAGGACGAGCGTGAAGGTCTTGGCGTCGACTGCCTTGAGGTCGGTGACCGAGGCGATGAGCTGTTGGCCCAGCGCGTCGCGGGCAGCCCAGCGCTTGATCGAGGCGATGCAGTCCTCCGAAGTGACCGGCTTGCCGTCATGCCACTCCAATCCGTCGCGCAGCGTGAAGGTCCAGGTGAGCTTGTCGGGCGAGACTTGGTACTTGTCGACCATCTGCGGCTGGACGCGAAGCTGCTCGTCCTGGGCAAACAGCACGTCGTAGATCATGTAGCCGTGATTGCGGGTGATGAAGGCGGTGGTCCAGATCGGATCGAGCACCTTGAGGTCGGAATGGGCGACCATCCTCACTGTCTGGGCGCCGGCCGGTGCGGCGGCGAACAGCGCAAGCGCCGCAGTCACGCGCCATGCAATGGACAGGACGTGCATCATATGAGCCTTCCCTTGTAGAACATCCCTGTTGCAGTAAGGCTGCCACGAGGCGCGTGAGGAATAAAGCGATGTTGATGCCGACCATCTTCGTTTCGCACGGCTCGCCGTTGCTGATTCTGGAGGAAGAGCGGCCGGCGCGGGCCTTTCTCGCCTCGCTCGGCCGACGGCTGCCGCGGCCGACGGCGATCGTGGCGGTGTCGGCGCATTGGGATACCGACCTGCCGGCGGTGTCGACGGCGCGCAGGCCCGCGACCATCCATGACTTCTACGGCTTTCCCGAAGCGCTCTACCGCCTGCGCTACGATCCACCTGGGGCGCCCGAGCTCGCCGACCGGGTCGCCCGGCTGATCGGGGCCGCCCATGACCCGCATCGCGGCCTGGACCATGGCGCCTGGATGCCGGCCAAGCTTGCCTGGCCCGAGGCCGACATCCCGATCTTCCAGCTATCGGTCCAGCCTGGCGAAAGCCCGGCCCACCATCTTGCGCTCGGCCGCAAGATCAGCGCGCTGCGCAGCGAAGGTGTGCTGGTGATGGGCTCGGGCAGCGCCACCCACAATCTGCGTGCCCTGGTGCGCGGCGGTCGCGAAAGCGAGCCTGAACCGTGGGCCCAGGCGTTCGACGATTGGCTGGCCGAGACGGTGGAGAAGGGCGACGAGGCGGCGCTCGCCGACTATCGCCGCGCTGCGCCCCATGCCGCCGACGCCCATCCGACCGACGAGCATTTCCTGCCGCTGCACGTCGCCTTCGGTGCGGCGGGCGAGGGCGCGCGGGGACGCGCGCTTCATCGGTCGTTTACGCTGGGCAACCTGTCGATGGCGTCGTACGCCTTCGACTAGAAGCTTACGCCGCCGTGGCGAGCGTGACGCCCTTTTCCGTCATGAGCTGCTGCAGCTCGCCGGTCTCGTGCATTTCGCGCACGATGTCACAACCGCCCACGAACTCGCCCTTGACGTAGAGTTGCGGGATGGTCGGCCACTGGCTGAATTCCTTGATGCCCTGGCGCAGCTCGGGATCGACCAGGATATTGACGCCGTGGAACTTGACGCCGAGGTCACTCAGCACCTCGACCACGGCGGCCGAGAAGCCGCACTGCGGGAACACCGGCGTGCCCTTCATGAACAGCAGCACGTCGTTCTTGGCGATTTCGTCGCGGATGCGCTCGAACACCTGGGGTTCGCTCATGTCGATCTCCTGAAGCGCCGGAGTGGGCGCGGGCCTGAACTCAATATAGGGCCGTTACGGCCGCTGCGCCATGGTGGTGAGCTTGAGCGCATGCAACACACCACCCATGCGGCCGCCCAGGGCGCCGTAGACCATTTGATGCTGCTGTATCTTGGATTTCCCTGCGAAGGTCGGGGAAATGACCGTGGCGGCATAGTGGTCGCCGTCGCCGGCGAGATCCTGGATCTCGACCTCGGCCCCGGGAATACCCTGCTTGATCAGCTTGACGATGTCATCGGCGGCCATCGGCATGGCGTGAACTCCCGCGTCGGTCAGTCGGTGGCATTCATATAGGCGGGCAGCCAAGCCTCGTGGGCGGCCTTGATGTCGCGGAGCTCGAGCGACAACACCCCTTTGACCGTGAGAGACGGCCCTCCGGAGTAGCCCAGCAACATCGCCGGCACGCCTGCGGCCGCGGCGGCGTCGAGAATCTCGTCAGGCGAGCCGGCCGCGACGAGATATCGCCCTTGATCCTCGCCGTACAAGAACGCATGCGGCGGAGCGGTCTGGCCGGCAGGCATGGCGATTTCGACACCCGTGCTGCCGGCAATGCACATCTCGGCCAGCGCCACCAGCAAGCCGCCGTCCGACAGATCGTGGCAAGCCTTGATCTGGCCGGCTGCGATCTGGGCCCGCACGAAGTTGCCGTTGCGCCGCTCGACAACAAGGTCGACCGGCGGCGGCGCGCCCTCTTCGCGCCCGCAAGCCTCGCGCAGGTAGAGCGACTGGCCGAGCCAACCCGTGGTCTGGCCAATCAGCACGATGCCCAGCCCGCTCTGGGTGAGCCGTGAGCCGACCGCCTTGGCGATGTCGTCGATCACGCCGACTGCGCCGATGGTCGGCGTGGGCAGGATCGGTCGGCCCTCGGTCTCGTTGTAGAGCGAGACATTGCCCGACACGACTGGGAAGTCGAGGACTTTGCAGGCCTCGGCCATGCCCATGATGGCGCCGGCGAACTGGCCCATGATCTCCGGCTTCTGCGGGTTGCCGAAATTCATGTTGTCGGTGACGGCAAGCGGCCGCGCACCGACCGCAGTGATATTGCGCCAGGCCTCGGCCACGGCTTGACGGCCGCCGGTCTCAGGATGGGCCTGCACATAGCGCGGCGTACAGTCTGACGTGACGGCCAAGCCCTTGTGGCCGATGTGGCTGCCGTCGGGCGGCACGCGCACCAGGGCGGCGTCGCCGTCCTGCGGGCGGATCGCCGTATTGCCCATGATCAGATGGTCGTACTGGTTCCAGATCCACGCTTTGCTCGCGAGATCGGGGCAGCTCATCAGGGCGAGCAGCGATGCCCGCCAGTCCTTGGGCGCCGGCACGGCCGCCGCATCGAGCACTGCCGGCAGTGGCGTCAGGGTCCATGGTCGTTCGTAGACCGGCGCTTCCGTGACCAGCGGCGGGATCGGGATGTTGCCCACGATCTCACCGTGCCAGCTCAGCACCATACGCTCGGTGTCGGTGAGCCGGCCGATGACGGCGAAGTCGAGTTCCCATTTCTCGAAGATGCGGCGCGCCAACTCCTCGCGGCCAGGCTTCAGCACAATCAGCATGCGCTCCTGGCTCTCCGACAGCATGAGTTCGTAGGGATTCATCCCAGTTTCGCGCATCGGCACCTTGTCGAGCTCGACGACCACGCCCAGCCCGCCCTTGGCTGCCATCTCGAACGACGAGGAGGTGAGGCCGGCGGCGCCCATGTCCTGGATGGCGACGATGGCGTCGGTCGCCATCAGCTCCAGGCAGGCCTCGAGCAGCAGCTTCTCGACGAACGGATCGCCGACCTGCACGGTCGGCCGCTTGCTTTCGCTGTCCTCGTTGAATTCGGCCGACGACATGGTGGCGCCGTGGATGCCGTCGCGGCCGGTCTTGGAGCCGACATAGACTAGCGGATTGCCGACACCCGCCGCCGCCGCATAGAAGATGCGATTGGTCGGCGCGATGCCGACAGTCATGGCATTGACCAGGATGTTGCCGTTGTAGGCGGGGTGGAAGTTGGTCTCGCCGCCCACCGTCGGTATGCCCATGCAGTTGCCGTAGCCGCCGATGCCCGCCACCACGCCCGATACCAGGTGGCGCGTCTTGGGATGCTTGGGGTCGCCGAAGCGCAGCGCATTGAGGTTGGCGATCGGCCGCGCGCCCATGGTGAAGACGTCGCGCAAGATGCCGCCAACGCCGGTCGCCGCACCCTGGTAGGGCTCGATGTAGGAGGGATGGTTGTGGCTCTCCATCTTGAAGATCGCGGCCTGGCCGTCGCCG
>VGCQ01000149.1 GCA_016870055.1 Alphaproteobacteria bacterium
CCATACATCCCCTGATTGCTTTGTCCTCAAAACAATTGCTTTACCGCCAAAGATTTCGTGTTCTTGCTTCTGAAATTTACGATCCATAATGATCACCAAAAATTCGCAGAAACCTTTGTAAGTGTAAAAAAAAAGCACCTGAGAATCAAGTGCTTTCATAAAGTTTGTATTGAGTTTGTAACAAAAAAATAGTTATATTTCAATGAGTTATGCCACGATATCTACTCCCACCAAAGCGCTCTATCCGGCCTGCAAACACCGGGTTTTGTCCAGCCGACCGGTGGTCCGGTTATTGCAGGGACCATGCCGTCGGACTAGCCTCGCAGATCACTTCAGGGAGAGGTTGATGCACTACATGCTCAAAGGGATGGCGGCCGGCGCCGCCTTGGCGCTGCTTGCCGTGCCGGTGGCGGCGCAGACCATCACGCTCAGAGCGGCGACCATCGCGCCCAAGACGTCGGTCTACAACACGGCGATTTCCTATCCGTTCGCCGAGTACGTGGCCAAGCTGACCGACGGCAAGGTCAAGATCGACGTCCAGGAAGGCGGTGTGCTGGCGCCGATCTTCAAGATCTACGAGGCGGTCGAGGATGGCCGCGCCGACATCGCGATCGGTCCCGCGTCGTTCCTCGGCGGCAAGGATCCGACCAACCTGATCATCGGCTCGTTCCCGACCGGGCTCGGCGTCGATTCGATCCTGCCGTGGATGTACAACGGCGGCGGCGAGAAGCTCCTGCAGGAGCATCGCCGCGCCACCATGAAGATGCACACGATGGTGCTGGGTGCCGGGCCGTCGGAGGTGTTCGCACACAGCCACAAGCCGATCCGTACCGTCGAGGATCTCAAGGGCCTGAAGTTCCGCACGCTCGGCAACTGGGCGGCGATCATCAAGGACGGTTTTGGCGCCGCTCCGGTCGTGGTGCCCGGCAGCGAGCTCTATTCGATGCTCGAGAAGAAGGCGATCGACGCCATGGAGTACTCCATGCCGAGCGAGAACAAGGCGCTCGGCTTCCAGGAGATCGCCAAATACCTGATCATGCCCGGCATCCACGCCGGCGCCTGGACCTTCGAAGCGGCCATGATGGGCGACAAGTGGGACAAGATCCCGAAGGACCTGCAGGACAAGATCCATCTCGCCGCCAAGCTCGTGACTTTCGAGAGCTTGAACTCGATCATCATGCAGGACTTCACCGCGCTCGAGACGCTGCTCGGCGGCAAGAACGAGGTGATCATCCTCGACGACACCTTCAAGAGGAAGGCCAAGGAGGCCGCCCGCAAATGGGCGGCCGAAGCCGCCGCCAAGGCCAAGGCCGAAGGCAACCCCTGGCCGGAGCGGGTCGCCAAGTCGGTGTTCGACTTCCAGGACCGTTGGGAGAAGTACTCGCCCTACCTGGTGGTCGACCATCAGGACAATTTCACCAAGAAGTAACCGGCAGAAGCGGAGCGGCCGATCGGGCCGCTCCGCCGCTTTTGGGGGGAGCACGCGATGAAGAAGCTGCTGGTGGAGCGCCTGTGTCCGGCGCTGGATGCGGTCGGCTGGGCGCTCGCCGTGCTTGCCATGGCCCAGGTCGTGGTCATCATCGCCGTGCAGATCTACGAGGTCATCGCCCGTTACGTCTTCAACGCGCCGACCCTGTGGGGCAGCGACATCGCCTATATGACCAACGGCACGTTGTTTCTGCTGGGAGCCGCCTACACGCTGCGCATGGGCGCTCATATCCGCATCGATTTCCTCGCCACGCGGCTGCCGCTGCGCGTCCAGCACGCCATCAACCTCCTGTTCTACGCCGCCCTCTTCCTGCCGCTCCTGTGGTATGTGGGCTCGGCTTCCGCCAACAAGGCGTGGCGCGCCTACCTCAAGGGCGAGCTCGAAAGCATGAGCGCCTGGGAGCCGCTGGTCTGGCCGTTCTATACCGGCATCACCGTCGGGCTCGCCGGATTGGGCCTGCAGGTCCTGTCGGAGGCGCTGAGGCACCTCGTCGGGGTCGCCGATCCACGCGCCGTGCCGCCGCCTGGCGCCACCGACTCCACGACCCACGCCACGGCCTGAGGACGCGCCGACATGCTGCCGATCCTCATGTTCGTGATGCTGTTCGCGCTCGTCTTCCTGGGCGTGCCCGTCGCGTTCTCGCTGCTCACCACCGCCTTCGTCTTCGGTCTGGGCGTGTTCGGCGACAAGGTCGTGGGTGTGCAGCTCTACGGCATGGTGCAGCAGACCGCCCAACAATACCTGCTGTCGGCCATCCCGCCCTTCATCATCATGGGCTGCATCCTGGAGCGCTCGGGCATCGCCGAACGCCTGTTCCAGGTGCTGCAGCTCTGGATGGGCCGTCTGCCTGGCGGCCTGGCGCTCGCCACCATCACGATGGGCGCGATCTTCGCCGCTTCGACCGGCATCGTGGGCGCCGTCGAGGTCGTGATCGGCGTCATGACCATCCCGGTGATGATGCGCTACGGCTACAAGAAGGACCTGATCGCCGGCACGATCTGCGCCGGCGGCTCGCTCGGCACCATGATCCCGCCGTCGCTGGTGGCGGTGATCTACGCCTCGATCGCCAACATGTCGGTCGGCCAGCTCTATGCCGGCATGCTGCTGCCCGGCCTGCTGATGGTCGGCCTGTTCCTGATCTACATCGTCGCGCGCTGCCTGCTCAACCCGCAAGACGGGCCGCCGGTCGCGCCGTCCGAAATCGCCATGCCGCTGTCGCGCAAGCTCTGGATCACGCTGACCGGCTTCGTGCCGGCGGTCATCCTGATCGCGGCCGTGCTCGGCACCACCATGTTCGGCATCGCCTCGCCGACCGAAGCGGCGAGCGTCGGTGCGCTCTGCGCCCTGGTGTTGACGGCACTCTATCGCCGGCTCACTTGGGCGGTCTTCACGGACGCGGTGAAGCGCACGCTGCTGATCAACTGCATGATCATGCTGATCGTGGTCGGCGGCACGATGTTCGCATCGGTGTTCCGCGTGCAGGGTGGCGAGAAGCTCGTCCAGACGATCGTGGCCGATCTCGATATCGGGACCTACGGCGTGCTGCTGATCTGCCTCGCCATCGTGTTCGCGGCGGGCTTCATCCTCGACTGGGTGTCGATCGTGCTGATCTGCCTGCCGATCTTCATGCCGATCGTCGCGGCTTTGAAGGTCGACCCGATCTGGTTCGCCATCCTGATGGTGGTGGCGATCCAGACCTCGTACCTGACGCCGCCCATGGCACCGTCGATCTTCTATCTGAAATCGATCGCGCCGCCGGAGATCGGCTATGGCGACATGGTGCGCGGGGTCATGCCCTACGTCATCATGCAGGTCATCACCCTGCTTGCCGTCATGTTCATGCCCTGGCTCGCGACGTACCTGCCGAGCCAGCTCAAGGGCTTCTAACCACCGCCGCGCGCCCGCTCGCGCAGCGCGGCGCGGAAGACCTTGCCGACCGGCGTGAGCGGCAGCGCCTCGACCAGATGGACGCGCCGCGGCTTCTTGTAGTCGGCGAGCAGTTCCAGGCAATGCGACGCCAGCATCTCGGACGTGGGTGCACGGCCGGGCTTGGCGACGATGTAGGCGACGATGATCTCACCCCACTTCTCATCGGGCGCACCGACCACGGCGGCTTGCGCGACGTCTGGATGGGCAAGCAGTGCGTCCTCGACCTCCTTGGGCCAGACATTGAAGCCGCCGGTGATCACGATGTCCTTCTTGCGGTCGGCGAGATGGAGGAATCCATCGGAGGCGCGACGCGCCATGTCACCGGTACGCAGCCAACCGTCGGCCAGGGTACGCGCCGTCTCCTCGGGCAAGTTCCAGTAGCCCGTCATGTTGTTCACCGAGCGGACGGCGATCTCGCCAACCGTGCCCGGCGCCACGTCGCGGCCGGCATCGTCGACCAGCCGCAGCTCGAAAGTCGGGACCTCGCGGCCGACCGAGCCCAGCCGCGGTCCGCACTCGGTGTCGGTCTCGAGATGCTCGTGCGGCCGCATCATGGTGGTGATCACCGGCGCCTCGGAGAGCGTGTAGACCTGGGTGAAGATGTTGCCGAAGCGGGCAATCGCACGGCGCAGCAACAGCACCGGCATGGGCGCAGATGCATAGGTGAAACAGCGCAAGGTCGAGACGTCGGCCCGCCCGTCGTCGGCCTCGAGCAGCATGTGGATCATGGTCGGCACCATGTAGACCCACGTCACCTCGTAACGCACGAAGTCCGTCCAGGTCGCCACGGGGTCGAACCGTTCGCGCAGGACCTGGGTCGAGCCAAGCAGGTACCAGGCCGGCCACATGAAGTTGAGGCCGTGGCTGAGATGGCCGAGATGCAGGGCGATGTCGGCCTCGACCAGGGCGTTCTCGCGCACCACGTCGAGCACGACGGCGAGGTAGCTCCGATGGGTGTGAACCACGCCCTTGGGCCGGCCGGTCGTGCCGCCGGTGTAGCGAATCAGGATCGGAGCGTCGTCGCGGTAGGGCACTGCCGTCAACGGCGCGGCATCGCCCGAAGCGATGATCGACTCGTAGTCGGCACAGCCTGGTGTGGCGCCGCCCACCATGACGACAGCGCCGAGCGATGGCACATGGGCGCGCTCGGCCTGCACGCGAGCTGCGTAGTCGGGTGTGGCGATCAGCGCCGTGGGCGCGCAGTCGGCCAAGGCATAGAGCACTTCGGGCACGGCAAAGCGGATGTTGAGCGGTACCTTCACTGCGGCCAGCCGAAGGATGGCCAACTCGGCCACGATGAACGGGATGCCGTTGGGCAAGATCAGCGCGACACGGTGGCCCGCGGCAACGCCGTTGGCCGCAAGCCAGCGCGCCAACCGGTTGCTCGCGGCTTCCGCGGCACGGTAGGTGATGCTGTCTTGGTCGTCGATCAGAGCGACCTTGCCCGGCGTGCGCCAGACGCCCTGGCGCAGCAGGTGGTCGATGCCGATGCCCGGCGGCGAGACGAACGACCCGGTCATTTGCGGGTCGGTCGCCGGCCGCTTTCGAAAAAGGCTCTCATCCCCTCCTTGGCCTCGCGCGATTCGTTGACCAGCGAGGCCATGGCGCGCTCCAGCCGCATGCCGGAGTCGAGCGGTCCCTGCAGGCCGACCCGCACCGCCTCCATGGTGTAGCGCACCGCCGTCGGTGCTCGACGGGCGATGCGACGCGCCAGCTCGACCGCACGATCGAGAAGCTCGGCGTCCGGCCAGACATGGTTCACCAAGCCGATACGGTGCGCCTCGGCGGCGGCGATCGGCTCACCCAGCAGAAGATGCTCATAGGCGAAGGACAGCGGCACCAGCCGCGGCAAACGCTGCGTTCCGCCGCCGCCGGGCAGATGGTCGAGCGCGATCTCGGTCTGGGCAAAGCGCGCGCTCTCGCTGCACACCCGGATGTGGCAGGCCATGGCGAGCTCGGTCCCGCCACCGAAGGCCGCGCCATGGACGGCGGCGATCACCGGCTTGGTCGAGCGCTCGACCAGCTCGAGATTGTGCTGCCAGGCAACCATGGTGTCGTCGGTCTGCAGCACGTCCATGCCGCGCATTTCATTCATGTCGCCGCCGGCGCTGAAGTGGCGGCCCTTGCCGGCGATCACCACGACACGCACCCGCCGGTCGGCCAGGCAGCCCTGCAGCAGTTCGCCCAGCCGCCACATCATCTTGGTGGTGATGGCGTTGCGCTTGGCGGGACGGTTCAGCCAGAGAAGGGCGACCGGCCCGCGGTTCTCGCGTAGGATCAGGGTCTTCATCGCCGCCAAGTCTAAAGCGGCGCGGCGAAGAGTCCACGCAGTGCGAGCAGGGAGCGGCGGCATGAAGGATTTCGCAGGCAGGATCGCGGTCATCACCGGCGGCGGCTCGGGCATGGGCCGCGAACTTGCCCGCCAGCTCGCGGCCGAGGGCTGTAACGTCGCCCTGAGCGACGTCTCGGCTGGCGGGATGGCCGAGACCAAACGGCTGTGCGAGGCGGGCGGCCTGCGCCAGGGCCAGCGCGTCACGACCCACCTCGCCGACGTGGCCGACGAGCCGCAGGTGATCCGCTTCCGCGACGAGGTCGCGCAACAGCAGGACACCGACCGCATCCACCTCCTGTTCAACAATGCCGGCATCGGCGGTGGCAGCAGCTTCATCGTCAACGGGCGCGAGGAGTGGGAGCGCACCTTCAACATCTGCTGGAACGGCGTCTATCTTTGCACCCGCGCCTTCCTGCCGATGATGCAGCGCGCCGACGCCGGCCATATCGTCAACACCTCGAGCGTCAACGGCTTCTGGGCCTTCATCGCCCCCAACATCCCGCAGACCGCGTACGCCGCCGCCAAGTTCGCGGTCAAAGGCTTCACCGAGGCCCTGATCACCGACCTGCGCCTCAACGCGCCGCACATCAAGTGCTCGGTGGTGATGCCGGGCCACATCGGCACCTCGATCGTCCGCAACTCGCCCCGACTGCAGACCGGCAACCAGAGCGACGAGATCACGCCGCAAGAGGTGGCACTCACCCGCGCACGCATCGCCTCGATGGGCGTCGACGCGAGCAAGCTCACCGATAGCGAGGTGCGCCAGATGATGGCCGACCGGGCTCGGCGCTTCCTCGCTGAGGCGCCGACCTCGGCCGCTGAGGCGGCCAAGATCATCCTCGACGGGGTCAGGGCCGAGCGCTGGCGCATCCTGGTCGGCCGCGATGCCGAGCGCCTCGACGCGCTGGTGCGCGAGACACCCGAACAAGCCTACGAAGCCGACTTCTTCGACCGCTTCGTCAAGGAAACGGGCTGGGCGGTCGGTCGCTGATGCCGCCGCTTGGTTCCCGACCGTCCGTCGTCGAACGCAACCCCATGACCTTCCTTGCCGCCGGGCGTCTTCTGGCAGTAGCCGTTGTCCAGGCTGCTCTACTGGCTGGCGCGGCCGTCGCCCAGGTGCCACCGAGTGCCAGCGAGATCGCCACCTATCGCGGTCTGCACGCCGCTGCGGCGAGCGGCGACTTGGCGGCGCTGAAGAAGGCCCTACAGGACAAGCCCGACGTCGACGCCCGCGACGGTCATGGCCGCACAGCGCTGCACGTCGCAGCGCACGGCTCGCACCGTGACATCATCCGCGAACTGGCCAAGGCCGGCGCCGACATGAAGGCCAAGGACAGCCGCCGCTACGACATCATCACCATCGCCGCGGTGCGCGACGATGCGGAGACCGTTCGGCTCGCCATCGCCCTCGGCTCGGATCCCAGGGCCGTCACGTCGCCCTATGACGGCACGGCGCTGATCGCCGCGGCACATCTCGGTCACGTCGAGGTCGTGCGCGCCCTGATCGCCGCCAACGCGCCGCTGGATCACGTCAACAATCTCGACTGGACCGCCGTGATGGAAGCGGTCGTGCTCGGCGACGGCGGCAAGCGCCATCAGGACACGTTGAAGCTCCTGGTCGACGCCGGCGCCAACACCCGCATTCCCGACCGTGGCGGCGTCACGGCTTTGGAGCATGCCCGGCAGCGCGGCTATGCCGAGATGGTCACGATCCTCGGTAGATGACGGCTTCGGCCAGCGCGCCCCGCTTCGGCGGCTCGATCCGCGAACGCGACGCTCAATACGCCTTGCCGGTCGGGTAGGTGGCGAAAGCCGGCACACTGGGGTCCAAATGGTCCCAGGGCTGCGCGCTTTTCGCGAAGATGTTGGCCTGGGGCCTGAACCAGCTTGGATCGTCGAAGGTACAGACCCGCACGCCGACAATGTCGGGTCGGGTCGAAACCTGCACGTAAAGCGGCGTGCCGCAGTCGCCACAGAAGACGCGTGTGACGTCGTTGCCCGAGTCGGCCTTGGCGACGTAGCGCTTGGGCGAGCCCGCGACGATGCGGAACTGCGCCGACGGCATGCGCACCGCGGCAACGTGCGGCGCCCCGCTCTGCTTCTGGCAGTCCCGACAATGGCATTGCAGCGCGAATTGCGGCTCACCACCGCATTCGTAGCGCACAGCACCGCATAGACATCCACCTTTTCTGTCCAGCATGAGATTCTCCCGCGATCGATGAGCGTTGCTTTCGATCGGCAACGCTGACAGCTCGATGGACGGCGGTGAAGAAGAGAATGGTGCCGAGGGGCGGCCCACCGGAACTCCGATGCTTCAACCGCTTAAGCAAAAGCGGGACACCACGAATTTCCATAGCTTACCATAGCGTTCTGAAACGGAGTGTCCCACTTTTGGGAGCCGTCGTTTTGCAACCGTTTGCAAAAGTGGCCTCCATCACCGGGGCAGTATGTAAGCTCTCGAAGATGAGATAGCTACTTCGCTTGGATGAACTCGACCAACGGCTTTAGATCGTGCTGCCAAAATAGTACGACGTTTTGTTGGTTCTGCGCGTCCGCCAGACACTTGAGATCGAATACCCCCGCAAGAACTGCGCCCGTAATGACTTGCGAGCCATATGCTTGCTTCCAAGCATCTGCCTTCCCGCCGACTTCGCGTTGCAGTCGCTTCCAACTGTTCTTCGGTCCGTTCGAGACCTTGCACTCCAACGCTAACAGTCGCCCGTCATTAAGCCGAATGGGTATATCGCATTTGGCGCCGCCAACTTTCCGTTCACACGAGAAGTGGCCGCGCTGAATTTCATCCAACGAGACTACGGGGCTTCGACTGTTGTCGAGCGTCCACCCAGCCGCGCCCAAAGCCTCCGATACTTGCAGTTCCTGCGACTTCGACGCGCTGCCACGGCGACTGGTACTAAGCGCCTCGTGAGCTTGAAGCGTAGCGGTCGCAATGATGGAAGCTTCCAGTTCCGCATCGGTAGGATCGCGACCTGCAATCACCCACGGGAACCGCTTCATGTCGATGAGGGAGGAAAACGTCTTTGCAGCCGCATCCGAAAATGCAGCAGGCACCGTCTTGAATTTCTTTCCCACAAGCGTCCAAAGATCTTCTTCGCTTATCCTTGGGGCGCAAACGTAACGCAAAATCTGCCAAAGATGCTTGTCAGCGACCAGCGAAGCTCCATCGATTTGCCGGAGATTTTTCGTCGCCTTGAATGCAGATCGAATATTGGGCTCGACCGCTTCCCACGTTACGTAAAATGCAGCGGGTCCCTCTTCCTGACGCCCCGAAATAAAGCGTTGCTCTGATAGGTCCCGCTCTGCCTTAAGTGTTTCGTCAGGCCAACTTGATCGGCCCCCATGAGGTGGTCCGGCGGTAAAGTTAGTAGAAGTTCTAGCTTGAAGCCAGCGGGAGCATAGCCGGCGGAGGGCGACGCTCCGCTCGCGCCGCGTGCTAGGATGGGCGTCTTCTCGGAGCCCGCATGAAGCCCATCGCCGCCGCTGGTCCCGTCCTCTGTATCCTGGGCCTGTCCCCCGCCCACAGGCACATCATCCACATTAACCCGATCGCGCTGCTGATTTCTCGACATCTTGGAAGCATCCATCTTCGGTCCTCTCTCGACAAATGGATGTCCAAGGAAACGGGGGCCGGCTCATGTGCTCGACCTTCCGCATGACCGTCGATGTCGTCGCGAGCGATTCGAAGGTGATCGGCCGATTCCGCCAGGGCAATCGCGCGCCGCGCCGCTTCGATGCGGTCCTGGGCACCTATGGCGCCTTCGCGACCACGGTCGAATACGGCCTCAACGGACCGATCTGGGTCACCGGCAGGATCGACGCGAACGACGGTAGGGTGGTGCTCGACAACTTCAAGGGCCAACGCTGCGTCTGCAGGTTCGAGGCCGAGCTCGCCCGCGTGCCGCGCCGCGATCTCGCGGCCGCGCCCTAGCGGCCGGCCCCTCTGGCGCGCGAGCCGGCCAACGCGCTAAGCGTCCAGCAGGGAGACCTTCGACTACGTCATCGTCGGCGCCGGCTCGGCAGGCCGCGTTCTCGCCAATCGCCTCACCAAGGACGGCACCTCTACCGTCTGCGTGCTCGAGGCGGGGCCGCGCGACTGGCATCCCTTCATCCATATCCCCGCCGGCTTCATGTACACGCTGGTCAATCCGCGGTAAGGCGGACTCAGAGCTTAGGCGTTCGGTACAGAACCTTGCCCTTCACGGAAATCTCCGCGTCGACGAGGTACTTGCTGATCCCCTCTGTGCTCATGGCGATGCCCAGTCCAGGCGCGGCCGGCACATTGACCTTGCCATTTGCGTCGGGTGTCAGATGCGTCTTGCACATGTCCCAAGCGACTGACTTGGGCGCGAAGGGATATTCGCAGATCGCGTCCTTCTGCAATCCGGCGAAGGGCTGGATGGAGGCGCAGAGCGCCAGGTGCGAGGTGAAGGTGTGGTTCACATAGGCCACGCCGCGCGCCGACGCATAGTCCGCGACTTGCTTGGCCGGACCGATGCCACCGATGCGGCCGCAGTCGATCTGGATGTAGGCGACCTTGCCGTAGTCGATAAGCTGGCGCGCCATGTGCACGTTGTGCGAGGCTTCGCCGCCGGCGAGCTTGATCTTGCCGCTGCGCGCCGCGAGCTTGCCGTAGGCGTCGTAGGCGCCGCCATGGAAAGGCTCCTCCAGCCACGTCGCGCCAACTTCCTCCAGCATCTTGATGCGCGCCGCCGCGGCATCAACATCCTCGCGGAAGATCTGGCCGGCGTCGATCAGAAGAATTCCGTCCGCGCCGATACCTTCCCGCGCCGCCCGCAGGTGGTCCCGATCCGCATCCAGGCTGCCGCGGCCGAATGGCCCCCAACCGCATTTCACCGCACGGTAGCCCTTGTCGCGCGCCGAACGGCAGCCGGCGAGCG
>VGCQ01000150.1 GCA_016870055.1 Alphaproteobacteria bacterium
ATGCCGACGATCGCGTAGATCACGCTCGGCTTCAGCATCACGAACAGCGGATCGTTGGTGACGAAGGTGGCGCTGCCGGACGCCAGGATGATCACGACGCTCAGCCACTGCAGCGCTTCGACGCGAACCCCCTTGGCGATGTGCCAGCCGATCTGGGCGAGGCCGACCGCCATGCCGAGGCCGACCGCCAGGAACAGGTTGTCGGTCAGCAGGTAGGCGGCGAGGAACAGCAGCGTCGACGCCATGTCGATCAGCAGGACGCGGGATGCCTGGAAGAGGTTCCTCATGCGCTGGCTCCGTACCGGTCTTTTAGGACAACACTGTGTATTTTTGACAGGTTATAGATACACACTGTTTCCCGCAAGGGCGTTCAGCGACTTTTCTCGGTCAGACGACGACCTTGATGTAGGTGTCCTTCATGACGATCAGGCCGCGGCGGAAGGTGTAGAGGTCGCAGCCCAGCCATTCCTGGCGGTCGCCGGACTTCAGCGTCGCGGTGCGATGCCACTCGGTGACGGCGCGATTGCCACAGATGAATTTGCTGGTGTGCCGCCACTGTACGTCGCCGGTGTTGGCGAACAACGCTTCGAAATAGCGTCGGATCGCCGCCTTGCCCTTGAAGCTCTCGCCCCAATAGGCGGGGCCGCGGGCATTGCGGAACTCGCCGTCCTCGGCGAAGGCATTGACGATCCCGTCGACATCGCGGCGAGCGAAGGCACCGGCTATTTCGTGCAGGCGCTCGAGCGTGACGTCGGCTGCGATGCTGCCGTCCATGGTCTGCTCCTACTCGGCCACGATGGGCACGCCGGGGAGTTGCTTGGCGGTGCGAAACACCATCATCGACTTGACGTGGCTGACGTTGGGCGCCGACGTGAGCCGCGTCGTCAGGAACTTCTGATACTCGTCCCAGGTCTCGGCGACGATTTTCAGCAGGAAGTCGGCTTCGCCCGCCAGCATGTGGCACTCGCGCACCTCGTCCCACTTGGCCATGAGGTCCTCGAATGCTTTGAGATCGACCTCGGCCTGGCTGCTGAGCCCGACCAGGGCGAACACGGCGACACTATAGCCCAGCGTCTCGGGGCTGAGTTCGGCGTGGTAACCCTTGATGATGCCGGCGCGTTCCAGGGCGCGGACCCGCCGCAGGCAGGGCGGCGCCGAAATGCCGGCGCGCTCGGCCAGCTCGACGTTGGTCATGCGCCCATTGGCCTGCAGATCGTTGAGAATGCGCCGGTCGATGCGATCGAGCTTTGCGCGAGCCATCAATTTCCTCCGTTGGCCGTGCTCTATGCCAGAACAAGCCCACTCGCGCAATAAAGTTGCGGAAACTGCCAAAGTCCCTGTGAACAGTTGCGCCGATTTGGCAGAACTGCCGTGAAATATGGTCGAGGCTTGCATATATGTCGTAGATATGCGGCTTGTGGGATGCGGGGCAGACATGGCAGCGAGTCATCTCGGAAAGGTGCTCATACTCGGCTCGGGACCGGCCGGTTACACGGCGGCGATCTATGCCGCGAGGGCAAGCCTCAAGCCCATGTTGGTGCAGGGTATCCAGCCGGGCGGTCAGCTCACGATCACGACGGATGTGGAGAACTACCCGGGCTTTGCCGACGTGATCCAGGGCCCTTGGCTGATGGAGCAGATGCAAAAGCAGGCCGAGCATGTCGGCACTCAGCTTTTCTTCGACACCGCGGTCGAAGTCGACCTGTCGCGCCGGCCATTCGTGTGTGTCGGTGACTCGGGCGATCGCTACGAAGCCGATGCCTTGATCATCGCCACCGGCGCCACCGCCAAATGGCTGGGGCTGCCGACGGAAGAGTCGTTCCGTGGCGGCGGAGTGTCGGCCTGTGCGACTTGTGATGGCTTCTTTTTCCGCGGCAAGGAAGTGGTGGTGGTCGGCGGCGGCAACACCGCGGTCGAGGAGGCGCTCTATCTCACCCATCACGCCTCCAAGGTCACGGTGATCCACCGCCGCGATGCATTTCGCGCCGAAAAGATCCTGCAGGATCGCCTCTTCAAGAATCCCAAGATCACCGTGCTGTGGGATCACGCGGTTCAGGAGATACTCGGCGAGACCAAACCGGCGCCTTTGGTCAAAGGCGTTCGCGTGAAGAACGTCAGGACCGGCGCGGAGAGGGAACTCACCACCGACGGCGTGTTCATCGCCATCGGCCATTCGCCCAATACCGAGCTGTTCAAGGGCAAGCTCGCCATGGACGGCGAGGGATACCTCATCACCAAGCCCGATTCGACGGCGACCGACGTGGCGGGTGTCTATGCGGCGGGCGACGTGCAGGACAAGATTTTCCGGCAGGCCGTGACCGCGGCCGGTACCGGCTGCATGGCGGCGCTGGAGGCGGAGAAGTGGTTGGCGGGCCAGGAAGCCCGCCTCGCGCAAGCCGCCGAGTAGCGGGCGGCCGGCGCGATCGGGGGAGGTAGGGCCATGGACTGGGACAAGCTGCGGATCTTTCAGGCCGTGGCGGATGCGGGCAGCTTCACGCACGCCGGCGAAGCGCTGAAGCTCAGCCAATCGGCGATTTCACGCCAGATCGGAGCGCTCGAGCAGCAGCTGGGCGTCATGTTGTTCCACCGCCACGCGCGCGGCCTCATCCTCACCGAGCAGGGCGAGCTGCTTTACCGCACCGCACGCGACATGGCGGGCAAGGTCAACACCGCCGAGGCGTTGTTGCGCGCCAACCAGGACAAGCCGGCGGGCCGCCTCAAGGTCACCACGACGGTCGGCTTTGGCTCGACGTGGCTCACCGCGCAGATGCACGAGTTCATCGCCATGTATCCCGAGATCGACGTGAGCTTGGTGCTGTCGGACAACGAGCTCGACCTCGGCATGCGTGAAGCCGATGTCGCCATCCGTATGGTGATGCCGCGTCAGCCGGGCCTCGTGCAGCGCCATCTACTCACGGTGCGCAGCCATGTCTATGCCTCGCATGGCTACATCCAGAAGTACGGCCGGCCGAAGTCGGTCGACGAGCTCGATCAGCATCGGCTGATCATCTTCGGCGAAGATGCCCGCGCCCCGGTCCAGGACGTCAATTGGCTTCTGAAGGAAGGCAACGCCGAGGCATCGGCGCGCGTCGTCGTCCTACGAGTGAACAACGTCTACGGCATCTTCCGTGCCGTCGAGTCGGGCCTTGGAATTGCTTCGCTGCCCGACTACCTGGCGCGCGAATCGACCAAGATCGAAATGGTTCTGCCCGACCTCCATGTTCGCACGACCGATGTGTATTTCACCTACCCCGAGGAGCTGCGCCATTCCAAGCGCATCGCCGTGTTCCGCGATTTTCTCCTGCGCAAGGTCGCCGAAACCCGATTCTGAAGATCAGAGTTGCAGGATTGCATAGCCGATGAAAGGCATGCGTTCGCCGCATGTCAGTTGCCGGAAATACCGCCTACCAATGCGCTCACCGAGGTCTATTTGTTTCTGAGGTTTTCGACACGAACGGTTTGCGCTTTTCGCGATCGAAACTCGGGATCCTCATGATCCCACGTCTCCCAGACGTGAAGCCTCCCTGTTTGACTCGCCGGGCCTTTGCGCCCGGCGTTTTTTTGTGCCGCCCGCGACGGCGCGGCAACTGTGGAAATCCTGGACTGGGACCTTCTGCCGCTGGTAGGTCGCCCCCGGCCGGCCGCCAACCGATTGATGTGGAAGGGACCGGACACCACATGTATTTTCTAGCCTAATCAAGACGATGTTCTCAGAAGTTCGCCAAGCCATCCTGCCCCTGGCTCTGCGCAAGATTAAGCGCCGGGGTGACCTAGAGCGTGCCGGCCTTCTGATCGAATCGTTGGCCAAGCATTGGCGCGACAGCCGGCCGTTCGAGCTGCTGATCGTTTCACCGGCAATGGACACCCATCTGTTGCGCACGAGCCTGCCGCGTTTTCCGAATATCAACGTCGCGGTCCGGCCGGAGAGCGATTTCTTTCCACTGCTCAGCAGCTTCTACCTGATGACCGGCTGGTATCGGCAGCAAATCGTGAAACTGCAGGTCCCGGCGATGCTGGGATTCGGTGGCTACCTGACCTTGGATTCCGACGTCTGCTGCGTCGGCGACTTTGACGCCACCACCTTCATCGAGGATGGCCGCGGCCTGTCGCGCTGGGAGCCGAAGCGCCACCACGACTGGTGGCACAATGTCACCGAGATCGTCGGCACCCACTACGATGCCAAGGGCCATGGCCTGTCGGTGACGCCCAATCTCCTGCATGGCGCGTTGGCGGCGCAGGCGATGGATTACGTGCGCAACGGCACCTCGCGGTCCCCGACCTCGTCGCTGTTGTCGTGGAAAGTGCGCCGCCCCTGGCGCGTGCCGTGGACGGAATATTCGCTCTACACCAGTGTCGCCGAACTGCAGGGCAACCTGTTCGACTATCATGTCGAATGGAACACCTGCTATGGCGCGGACGTTCACCTGTTTTCCGAGCAGTCCTGCGTCTGGGGCGCTGACGACTTCGAACGGCTGGTCAATCTGCCCAACGGCAGCGATCCCGGCGGCAAGTTCATCATCGTGCAAAGCCACGCCCGCATCCCGCTCGAGCGAGTGCGCGAATACTGCCTGAGCTTTGCCGGCTAAAGCGGAATCGCCTGTTGCAACAGGCATGATGGGTTCGGCTCAGTCCAGCTGAACCCACCATGTTCTAGATTTTGCCGTTGTGCTCGCCGATCTTGGGTGCCCGGGTCGCCTCGCCGGCGCGCTCGCCGTCGAAGCTGACCGGCAGACCGTGGAACAATGCGCTCGAAGCGGCGTAGGGCTTGGCGAACATGCCGAGCGCCGCCACCTGGGCCAGCTCGAGCACCTGCGGCACGGTGTTGAGCGGACCGTTGGGCACGCCCAGCGCATCGAGCCGGCCCGACCAGTAGTCGCGGCTCTTGTGTCCCATGATGTCGGCGATCATGCCCAGCAGCAGCTCGCGATGCTGCATGCGCTCGACATTGGTCTTGAAGCGAGGCTCGTCCGGCCACTCGGGGTGGCCCAGCGCTTCGGCGAACTTGCGCCACAGCCGGTCGTTGCCCGGGCAGACCATCAACGGCCCGTCGCTGCACTCGAAGGCTTGGTAGGGCGTCAAGGACGGATGGCCGGTACCTTGGCGCGGCGCCATCTTGCCCGTCACCGAATAGTTCGCGGCATGATTGGACGCCCACATCAGACCGCTCTCGAACAGTGAGGTGTTGACCAGGCAGCCGCGGCCGGTCGCGGCGCGTTGCGCCAGCGCCGCCAGCACGCCGATCGCCGTCCACATGCCGGTCGACAGGTCGATGATCGACACGCCGATGCGCGCCTCCGGGCCCGACGGATCGCCGTTCAGCGAGATCAGGCCGGCGACCGCCTGGATGATCGGCTCGTAACCCGGCCGCTCCTTCCACGGACCGACATGACCGAACGCGCCGAGATCGGCATAGACCAGACGCGGGAAGCGCCGGGTGAGCGTCGCCCCGTCGATGCCGAACTTGGCTGGAACATCGGCCCTAAGGTTGTGGATGAATACGTCGGCGGCGCCGATCCGCTCGATCAGCGCCGCACGCTCTGCCTTGTCGGCGAGATCGCAGGTGATCGACTTCTTGCCGCGATTGAGGGCGATGAAGCCCACGGCGTCGCCTTCGATGAAGGGCGGTCCCCATTTGCGCGCATCGTCGCCCTCCGGCCGCTCGACCTTCACGACTTCGGCGCCGAGGAAGGCGAGGATCTGGCCGCAGTAGGGACCGGCCAGGTTTTGGCCGAACTCCACGACTTTGACGCCGGTCAGCGGCTTGCTCATCTGAGACTGCTGCCCAGGATCTCGCGCGCGATCACCACGCGCTGGACCTCGCTCGGGCCCTCGCCGACGCGGCGAATGCGCATTTCGCGGTACCAGCGCTCGAGCGGCAGGTCCTTGGTCATGCCCATGCCGCCATGGATCTGCATGGCGCGGTCGACCACTCGGCCGCCGCCTTCCGAGGCCGTGAGCTTGGCGATGGCGGCCTCGGTGCGGAAGGGCAGGCCACGACGAGCCTTCTCGGCGGCCTCCAGCGTGAAGTGCCGTGCCGTGCGGATGTCGATCTCGTTGTCGACCAGCATCCACTGGACGGCTTGGCGATTGGCGAGCTTGTCCCCGAAGGTGCTGCGCATCTTGGCCCATTCGACCGCCATCTCATGTGCGGCGATGGCGACACCGATGCAGCCCGCGGCGTAGGGGATGCGCTGCCGGGTCAGGCGGTCATTGGCCACGGCGAAGCCCTTGTTGACCTCGCCGAGCACTTGGTGGTCGGACACCCAGCAATCCTTGAATTCGAGCTCGGTAGCGTAGCTCGACGAGCGCAGGGTGTGGACGACGCGCCGCACGTGGAAGCCCGGTGTGCCGGCATCGACGATGAAGCAGGTGATGCCGGCGCGACCTTTCGAAGCGTCGGTGCGGGCGAACACGATGCCGTATTGCGCGCGGTCGGCGCCGGAGATGAAAATCTTGGCGCCGTTCAGCACCCAGCCGTTGTCCTTGCGCTCGGCTCGCGTCTGGATGGCGCGCGCCGGATCGCTGCCGCCCGACGGCTCGGTGAGCCCGAAGAACGGCTTCTTCTCGCCGCGCAGCGTCGGATAGAGGTAGCGCTCTTTCTGGTCCTCGTTGGCTTCGAAGATTTGCGCCAAGCCCGCACCGCCGAACGTGCCGTAGCATGGCACATAAAGGCCGGCGCGATGCTGCGCCATCTCGATCGCGAGCAGAGTACGCGTCACGATGTCGATGTCGGGTCCGCCGAATTCCTTGGGGATGTCGATGCCGTAGAGGCCCATCGCCTTGGTCTTGGCGACGAGGCGCGCGTGGTCGGCCGGTTCGAGCTCGGAGGCATCGGGATCGAGCTTGGCCTCGAGCGGGATGATCTCCTCGCGCACGTAGCGGCGAACCTGGTCGATCAGCATCTGCTGCTCGGGGCTGGGTTCGAAATCCATGGCTGCCTCGTCAGTTCGGGCTCAGCCTGCCCAGGGCAGGCGGCGGGTTCTTGGCGTTGTCGGCGGGCAGGCTGCCGTGATCGGCTTGGTGCACCATCAGGAGCTCGAACCAGCGCGTGCGGTACTGCTGATTGACTTCGACGCGGAACTGATAGCCTGGGCCACGCGCGCCAAGCTCGCGCTGCAATTCGCTGCGCAGCCCGAACGGCGCGCGGGCACCGGCTTGGCCGATGAAGACGATGATGCCGGCTGCGTCGGCGACTTGATAGACGCCGAGCTGGCCCGGCAGCCGCGCCGCCGTCTCCGCCGTCAGGGGCTGCCAGGGCTTGTCGAGGCGCAGCCTGAGCGGCATGGCTAGCGGCCTTGGAACTTGGCCGTGCGCTTCTCCAAGCGGGCCTTCATGCCCTCCTGGGCGTCCTGGCTTTTCATGGCCGCCTGCACCAGGGCATCGACGTCGTCGTGCTCGAGGCCGTCGCGGAACTCCAGCTGGCGAACGGTCAGCGCCTTCATCGCCTTGAGCGACAGCGGGGCGTTGGCAGCCAAGCGGCCGATCACCTTGCCGGCCTCGGCCTCGAGCTGGTCGGCGGGAACGCAACGGGCGATCAAGCCGAGCGCATGCAACTTGGTCGCGGGTAACGGATCGCCCAGCAACAGCATCTCGCGCGTCGTCACCGGCCCCAGCACTTCCATCAGCTTCTTGGCGAGGAACCAGTTGGGCGCCAGCCCGACCTGGGCCAGCGACATGCCGAAGCGCGCCTTCTGGCTGGCGACGACGATGTCGCAGTGCAAGGCGAGCTCGTTGCCGCCGGCAATGGCATCGCCCTGGACCACCGCCACCACCGGCAGCGGACAGAGCTCGATGGCGCGCAACATCACCTCGATGCCGCTGGCGCTGCCGCCGCGGATGGTCTCGCGTCGCTCGGCCATGTCGAGGCCGGCGCAAAACACCTCGCCCTTGCCGCGGATCACCAGGACGCGATCCTCGGCCGCCACGGGCGCGCGCAACGCCTCTATCATTTCGTGCAGGAGCTCGCTGTCCAGCGCGTTGCGCTTCTCCGGCCGGTTCATCCAGACGGTTTTCACCGGCCCGTTCTTCTCAATGATGACCTTGCTCATCGCGATCGCTCCGGTGGCCTATTCGGGTTCGATGCCGGCCGCTTTGATCTCGGTCGTCCACCAGGTCGTCTGCTCCTTGACGTAAGCGGAGAACTGTTCCAGCGGCAACGGCGAGATCTCCATACGGCCCTGGGTCATGGCCTTGGCCGTCGCCGGATCCCTGAGCGCCTCGGCGATGGCGTCGGCCAGGCTCTTCTGAATGTCTCTGGGTGTACCTGCCGGCGCGAACACGGCAAGCCAATAGACGAGCACGTAGCCCGGTACGGTCTCGGCGATCGCCGGCAGGCTGACGGCGACAGCGGTGCGCTTGGGGCTGGTCACGCCCAGACCGCGCACGCGGCCGGCGTCGATCTGGGTCAAAGCCTGGGGCAGGTCGGGAAACATCACCTGGACCTGGCCCGACGCCACGTCAGCCAGGGCCTGCGGACTTGCCTTGTAGGGCACGCGTTCGATCTTGATCCCTGCCATCTTGTTGAACATCTCCGCCGACAGGCGCTGCGAAGCGCTGGCTTCGGAGTAGTTGAGCTTGCCAGGATTCTTGCGGGCGTAGTCGATCAGCTCGGCGACTGTCTTTGCCGGCACGTCGTTGTTGACCACCAGGGCGTTCACGCCGGTGATGCAGCGCATGATCGGCGCGAAGTCCTTGTCCGGGTCGTAGGAGAGCTTCTTGAACAGCGCCGAGTTGGCGGCATTGGTCGTGTTGGTGCCCATCAGAAGCGTGTAGCCGTCGGCTGGCGCCGTCGCGACGGCCGATGCGCCGAGCTGACCACTGGCGCCGGGCTTGTTGTCGATCACCACCGGCTGCTTCAGGATGTCCTGCAGCTTGTTGCCCAGCCCGCGTGCCGCCAGATCGGTGGCGCTGCCGGCGGCAAACGGCACGACGAGCTTGATCGGCTTGCTGGGAAACGCCTGGGCGAATGCGTTGGGCGCAACTGCATTGGGCGCAACGGACAGCGCAGCGGCGCCGGCGATCGCGGAACGGCGATTCAATGACAAACGACTCCTCCTTTGCCCGGCAACCGGCCCGTTTTAGCGCGGGCCGGCGCGGCAAGGCAAAGGCGGGCCTACATGAAGAGCTTTTCCGCTTTGCGGTCGGCGTAGAGATCGGCGACGAACTCGCCGTAGCCGTTGTACAGCAGGGTGGGGATGCGCTCGTCGCTACCTAGCGGCTTCTCGGTTGCCTGGCTCCAGCGCGGATGCGGCACCTTGGGATTGACGTTGGCCCAGAAGCCGTACTCGCTGGGCTGCAGCTTTTCCCAGAACGACACCGGCCGCTTGTCGCTGAACTCGATGCTCGCGATCGACTTCACGTTCTTGAAGCCGTACTTCCAGGGCGCCACGAGGCGCAGCGGCGCGCCGTTCTGTTTGTGTATCGGCTTGCCGTACAGGCCGGTAGCGATGAAGGTGAGGTCGTGCATGGCCTCGTCCATCGCCAGGCCTTCGGTGTAGGGCCAGGGATAGAGCAGGTCGCGTTGCTCACGCATCACCGAGGGCTTGCTGAGCGTCTTCATGGCGATGAACTTGGCGCTGCCCAAGGGCTTGCACAGCTCGACCAGGGAACGCATGGGGAAGCCCGACCACGGTACGATCATCGACCAGGTCTCGACACAGCGATGGCGGTAGACGCGCTCCTCGAGCTGAACCTTGGCGAGCAGGTCGTCGATGGCGATCTCGAACGGCTTATCGACCAGGCCGCTCACCTTGATGGTCCACGGGCGGACCTCGAGCTTCTGGGCCTCCCGCCAGATGTTCTTGTCGGTGCCGAATTCGTAGAAGTTGTTGTAGGTGGTCGCGAGCCGCTCGGCAGTCATCGGCGTCGGTACGCCATACTTGTCGTTGCGCCCGGCCGGATAGAGGCCGGACGACGGATCCTTGCTCTGGGCGGCAGCGATCGACGGCAGGGCCAGGGTGGCGGCGCCCAGGCCGATGGCACCCACGAATTGGCGGCGGTTCAAGTAGTGGCGTTCGGGCGTAACTTGGCTTTCGCCCAGTTCCCAGCCGCGTCTGCGCTTGATCAACATGCGTTGCTCTCCTTTACGCCCCGCGCCTATCTGGCGTCGGGCACCGACTGGCGCAAATCAACCCTGCTCACCGCGCCGTGACGTCACCCTCGCCCATAGCGTCGGCGAGGTCGGTACGCTGGCCCATCGCCACCATGGTTTCGGCCACCAGGAACATCGGTCCGATGAAGCCTTGGAAGATGTTGTCGATGAGGGCCGGCCGTTTGCCCTCGTAGTAATGCCCGACGAACTGCAAAATCCAGCCGCCGATGAACAAGGTGAGGAAAGCGACCCAGACAGCCGGCGCCGAGCCTAGCGCACCTGTGAACGCTTCGGCCGCATACCAGGCAACCAGCATGATCGCTGCCATGGCGATGCCGATGCCGCGGTCGAGGGCCGTCCAACCCAGCACTGCGAGGATGGCGAGGGCGAGCGACATCGTCCATTCCCGGCCGCCCAGCTCGAAGCGCCACAGCGACAGGATCAGCAGCAGCGAGAAGACGATGACCGGTATGCCGACGAAGTGCGTCGCCTTATTGCGCCAGTCACGATGCACCGAAGCATAGGCGGCGAGTTGACGGCGAAACAGCTCGTTGACCATGGCGGCCTCCCATAGC